>CAVFKU010000027.1:0-19519 GCA_963623245.1 Parabacteroides merdae | reverse complement strand
ATTTTGCCCAGTGTGCTTTACGCTCCACTATAGCGTATTTGCGAAAATTTTCGCAAATAGCATAGCGTTGAACGGTTGCACACTTTGTCAATAGTGCTATTGCAAGATGTGTAGCAATTTTCGCAACCAATAGTAATTGGGCAAATGCATGCGAACCCGCGCCCGCGCTATTGCTAAAACTTTTTCACCTCAAAAAAGCTTTATATATGCAATTGTGCAGTATTTATGCTACAAAACGCGAAAGCGATTTTGCATTTAGCTCAGTGCGTCGTATAGTGAGAAAAGGCTTTCGCAAAATGTTACATTCAAAGCCAAGATCTTTTGAATGTGCAGGCCACCGCGAAAGCACAGGAGACGGATCACCCGTTTCGCCCCTCAAGGCTGAGGGGAACTCACAAGAGAAAGAAGCAGATATGGCTTTCAAGAATGTTGCGCGCACTCTCGCTAGCGCTGCCACCGTGGCAATGCTCATTCCGTTGGCCGCGTGTGGCGGCTCCAGCAGTTCAACCAGCCAAACCGCAAATATTCCCGCAACGGGCACCGATGATGGCACCACCATCACCCTGTGGACGCGTTCACCGTTGGAGCGTCAAGCCAAGAACGCAGTTAAGGCGTATAACAACTCTCACAAGAACCAAGTCAAGCTGGAAATTATTCCGAATGACGATATGGAAGGCAAGGTTGGCGGCGCCTCGCAAACCGATTCATTGCCCGATATTCTCGCAGGCGACGTAGTGCGTATTCCATACTGGGCTTCCGAAGGTATTTTCACTGATCTGACCGAGCAGATTGATGGTCTTGACAACAAGGCTGATCTGCAGCAGGGACATATCGACGCCGGTACTGTGGATGGCAAGAAGTACACCCTGCCATTTATCACCGATGTTTCCGTGATGGTGTGGAACAAGGATCTGTATAAGGAAGCTGGTCTTGATCCTGAAAAGGGTCCAAGCACTGTGGCTGAGTTTGTCGAGCAGGCCAAGGCTATTGCAAAGCTGAATAAGGACGGCGTGGCAGGTTCCTATCTTGCCGGTCAGTCCGGTGGTGCTCTGGTGTTCGACCTGTTCCCCTCTGTGTGGGCTGACGGCGAATCCGTTATGAATGAGGATGGCACCGAAGCAATGTTGAACAACGATTCCATGAAGGCTGTGCTTGATGGATATAAGGAGCTCGCTGATACCACCAACGGCCTCGGTGCTGGTTCCAAGGAAGAGACCGGCGCCACATGGACAGCGCCGTTCGCCAATGGCAAGATCGGCGTCATGCCTTATCCAAACACCTCTTCCACCGCACTGTTTGAAGCAGAGGAAGATGGCGGTTTTGAGGTCGGTGTCACTCCGATTCCTGGCACCAAGGAAGGCAAGACTTCCACGTTCCTCGGCGGCGACGCAATGGGCATTTCCAAGGATTGCAAGAATGTTGCCCAAGCATGGAACTTTCTGGCATGGCTGATGAGCGAGGATGCGCAGAAGGAAGTGTTCGCCGACAATGGCGACACTGCCTCCAATATCGCCACCCTGAAGAATGCTTACGAAACGGCCGATGAACGTGTGAAGATCATCAACTCGGTGATTATCGACGGCAATGGCCAGACGCCGAAGTCTGTCAACTTCAACGAAGCGTTCAACGCGGCTGGTTCCCCGTGGCAGCTGCTCATTCAGAACGCTGTGTGGGGTGACGGCAATTCCCTAAAGGCCGACAACCAAGCTGTTACCGATGTGCTTGGCCAGTGAGCGCGTTGGTGTCGATCTGGAGGATTGGCGCCATAAGCACCCACGTTGCCAATGATGCACATTCACGAATGTGGTGTGTCGCTGGGGCTGCGACCTTAACTCTCGAAACTTTTCGACAATCAGGCGCAGCCTGGGCGACGGATTGCATTGACCTTTCATGCAAAGGCAATGATGCTGATAATGCTAAAAATTCGATAATCCCCAAAATCCTAAAAGGAGAGTACCTGATGTCAAGTGTTTCCAAAGGTGCCGTGCCGGAGCGCAAGTCTAGGGCAAGGGCTGCGCAAACTCGGCGTGGTGTGCTGTACGCGCTACCTGACTGGGCGCTGATCGTCCTGCTGTTCTTCGCGCCTATCGCGTTGCTGGTCATCATGGCCTGCTCTCGCTGGAGCCTGATGGGAGGCAATCGGGGCTTAAACTTTCCAGAGAATTTCATTGCGGTATTCGAGAACAAGCTCTTTGGCTCAGCCATCCTGTTCACGCTCGAATACACGGTGATTGTCACCATCTTCCTGCTGGTGTTAGGGCTGGGGCTTGCGCTCATTGTGCAAGAATCAAGCAAATGGAATAACGTGCTTCGCACTTGTTTCCTGCTGCCTTCGGCTACTGGCCTAGCATCGGCATCGCTGCTGTTCTATGCGCTGTATTCCCCGCAGGTTGGGCCGGTGACGAAAATCTTAAGTTTCTTCGGGCTGATAGAAGAAGGCGGCTCGGTGCTTGCCACCGGCCAAAGCGCTTTGTGGGCCACGATTATCGTCATAGTCTGGCGATTCTCCGGCTATTACATGCTGCTGATGATGATCGGCTTACAGGCGATTCCGGGTGACTTGTATGAAGCAGCTCGCATGGATGGCGCTGGCACTTGGCGTATCTTCCGATCAGTCACCTTGCCGTTGATGAAGCCAACCATCGTGATGTGCTTGGTGTATTGCGTGACTGGTTCGATCCTCGCGTTTGATCAGTTCTTCATCTTGACCAAGGGTGGGCCGAACAATTCCACGATGACGGTGGTGCAGTTGATTTACAACTTTGCCTTTGATTCCAAGAAGGATCTCGGCATGGCAGCGGCGCTGTCGCTTATTGTGCTTGTGGCCCTCGTGATTATCAATGCCATTCAGATGCGCGGCATGCGCGATAACACCAAGTAAGAGAGGAAGTTTCAAATGACTACTCCACTGTGGAAGCGTATTGTCGCTCGTGTTCTTCAAGGCTTGCTCGCTCTGGCGTTTATCTCCCCGCTAATCTGGGTCATCGTTTGCTCGTTTAGCCCGCAGCCCGGTTCTGCACAGTCGAGCGGCTGGGGTGTGGCCAATTACCTTACCTTGTTCGGCTATCAGGAAGGACTGCCTGTATATCTGTTCAACTCGATTATTGTGTCAGCGGTTTCCGTGGTGCTTTCTGTGGTGGTGTGCACGCTGGCTGGATATTCGTTCAGCCGTTTCGATTACCCGGGCCGCAATCTCGGTTTTATGGTCACGCTTTCGATTTTGATGGTGCCTTACGCCTCGTTGCTTATTCCGCTAATGGTGTGGTACAAGAACATCGGCCTCAACGACACTCTGCTTGGTGTTGGCTTGGTGATCACGCTGTTTCAGCTGCCTATGTCCACATTCATTATGCGCAACGCGTTTGAATCCATCCCCAAAGATATGGAAGAAGCAGCCATGGTGGACGGCTGCAATTCCTTCCAAGCACTGCTGAAAATCTTGGTGCCAGTGGTCAAGCCCTCGATGGTAACGGTTGGCCTGCTCGCTTTTCTTGAAGCGTGGAATAACTTTATGATTCCTCTGTATCTATCGAGTTCCAGCAAGAGCACCCTGCCGCTGGCAATGGTGAATATGCGCCAGCAGACGATGGGTGTTATTGATTATGGTGCCACGGAAGCTGGTGTTGTGGTGCTGCTTATTCCGTGTGCCATGTTGTTCTTGGCATTGCAGAAGTACTACGTCAAGGGTTTTATGGCCGGTGCGGTGAAAGGTTAATCATGAACGTAACCATTACCTCAGCATTTTGGAAGAAGCGTCGAGACCAAATCGTCGAATCCGTTATCCCTTACCAATGGGGTGTGATGAACGACGAAATCGACACGGTTGTTCCCGACGATCCAGCTGGCAATCAGCTTGCTGACAACAAAAGCCATGCAGTCGAGAACTTGCGCATTGCTGCAGGGGAGGAAACCGGCGAATTTCACGGTATGGTCTTCCAGGATTCCGATATCTACAAGTGGCTGGAAGAAGCGGCGTACGCGCTCGCCTATCATCCCGACGAGCAGTTGCAAGCGCTATGCGACCGCACTATTGACCTCATAGCCCGCGCCCAGCAGCCAGACGGCTATCTGGACACCCCGTATCAGATCAAAACCGGCGAATGGGCGCATCGGGAACGGTTCACTCTAATTCAGCAAAGCCACGAGATGTATGTGATGGGGCACTATATCGAAGCGGCCGTTGCCTACCATGAGGTGACAGGTAACGAGCAGGCACTTGAGGTGGCGCGTCGCATGGCCGATTGTCTCGATGCCAACTTCGGCCCCGAAGAAGGCAAGATTCACGGTGCTGACGGGCATCCTGAAATCGAGCTCGCGCTCGCCAAGCTCTATGAGGTCACAGGTGAGAAGCGCTATCTTGACCTTGCGCGCTACCTTATCGATGTGCGCGGCCAGGATCCGCAATTCTATTCCAAGCAACTGGCCGCCGTCAACGGTGATTACATCTTCCGCGACCTCGGTTTCTACAAACCAACCTATTTCCAAGCCGCTGAGCCTGTGCGCGATCAGCAAACCGCTGACGGGCACGCCGTGCGCGTGGCGTATCTGTGCACCGGCATAGCGCATGTGGCTCGCTTAAGCGGGGACGAAGGGCTGGCGCAAATCGCGCAATGCCTATGGGATAACATCGTGAGCAAACGCATGTATGTCACTGGTGCGATTGGCTCCACGCATGTGGGAGAAGCCTTCACCTATGACTATGACCTGCCCAACGACACTATGTACGGTGAAACCTGCGCGTCGGTGGCAATGAGCATGTTCGCCAAGCAGATGCTCATTTCGCAGGCTCGTGGCGAATACGCCGATGTGCTGGAGCGAGAGTTGTTCAATGGTGCCATTGCCGGCATCTCGCTTGACGGCAAGCAATACTATTACGTCAATGCGCTGGAATCCACGCCCCAAGGACTTGACAACCCCGACCGGCACCATGTGCTGTCGCATCGCGTCGATTGGTTTGGTTGCGCATGCTGCCCGGCCAATATCGCGCGTCTCATTGCTTCGGTGGATCGCTATATCTACACCGAACGTGACGGCGGACGCACGGTGTTGAGCCATCAGTTCATTGCCAATACGGCTTCGTTTGAATCAGGTCTTACGGTCGAGCAGCATTCTGATTTTCCCTGGGATGGGCATGTCGAATACCTCGTGAGCCTGTGTGAGGGCGCTGAACCTGTGCGCTTCGGCGTGCGTATCCCAGCATGGTCGGCTAAATCCTATGCGCTTGCCGTGAACGGCGTTCCTTCATGCGCAGACAACGCACATATCGAAAACGGCTTCGTTTACTTCGATGTGCCGGCGGGTTCGACATTAACGCTGACGCTTGATCTCGACATGTCGGTGCGATTGGTGCGAGCCAACTCGCGCGTGCGTGTTGATGCAGGGAAAGTGGCGGTAATGCGCGGTCCCCTTGTATATTGTGCCGAGCAAGCGGATAATGTGGGAGATTTGTGGTCGTATCGTCTCGCCGATGGCGCGCGCGGTTCCGCCGCTCAAGTGGCGTTTGAAAACGATTTGCTTGGCGGTGTTGCGGCGATTACTCTGCCGGCTGTGCGCGAGCAAGGTGATCGGGAAGATACGCCGCTGTATGTGAACGACGATGAACCTGCCGTGCAGGAGGCGACATCTCTCAAGCTTGTTCCCTATTACGCATGGGGCAATCGCGACCTTGGCCAGATGAGCGTTTTCCTGCGACGCTGATAATGGGCGGCTTATGGGTGGCTTAAGGGTGAAGTATCGGCGGCGGCTTATAGGTGGCGGCTGCTTATAGTAGACCGCAGTTTTTGCGCTATCGCTTAGCGCTCACTTCCCCTGCGCTCCTATTCCTGTGTGTTTCGCTCATGAGTTCTACTTGTGGTAGGGCTCATGAGCGTTGATTTTGTAAGCGCGATAGATTTGTTCGAGCAGAATCACCCGCATGAGCTGGTGCGGGAAGGTCATGTTTGAAAAGCTTAAGCGATAATCCGCCCGTTTGAGGATAGCATCATCAAGCCCAATCGAACCGCCGATAATGAACTGCAGGTGACTGGCTCCTTGCAGACCGAGCTGGCTGATTTTGCGAGCGAAACCAACGGAGTCGAGCTGCTGGCCGTCGATAGCCAGCGCGACGACGAACGCGCCAGGTTTGATGTGCTTGGCGATGCGCTCGCCCTCTTTTGTTTTGATCTGCCGTTCTTCTCCTTCGGAAGCATGATCTGGCGTTTTCTCGTCGGCCACCTCAAGGACGTTGAGCTTGCAGTAGCGCCCGAGCCGTTTGACATATTCTGCGATGGCGTCGCGTAGATACGGTTCTTTTACTTTGCCAACGCAGATAATGTCGATGTTCATCCGGCATCCGATCCGACACTCCGTCAGTCAATCACTCCGTCAGTCAATCACTCCGTAGAGGCGATCGCCGGCGTCGCCCAACCCCGGCACAATGTAGCACTTTTCGTCGAGGTTTGTATCGACGGCGCACACTACGACTTTGAAGTTGATGGATGGGTCGATGTGTTCTTCGACGAACTTAATCCCTTCGGGGGCGGCGATGATGTTGATTGCGGTGACGTCTTTGGCGCCGCGTTCGGCGAGATAGTGCGTGGCGGCAACCAGCGTGCCGCCGGTGGCGAGCATCGGGTCGATGAGGAAGCATTGGCGGCCGGAGAGGTCTTCGGGCAAGCGGTTGGCGTAGGTGATCTGCTGGGTGGGATGTTCTTCGTCGCGCTTCATACCGAGGAATCCGACTTCGGCGGAGGGGATCATTTTGGTCATGCCGTCAAGCATGCCAAGCCCTGCGCGTAGCACTGGCACGATCAGCGGGCGCGGTTCGGCAATATGTTTGCCGATCATGGGTGCCACGGGGGTTTCGATGGGTTTGTCGACCACTTCGAGGCCGCGGGTTGCTTCGTAGGTTTCGAGCATGACCAGTTCACTGATGAGCTCGCGGAAGGTGTGGGACGGGGTGTTTTTGTCGCGCAGCACGGTCAGTTTGTGTGCGACGAGCGGGTGATCCAAAACATGTAATTCCATGATTGTAACGGTATCACTCTTCCTTCGCCTGTGCGACTAATGCGGGTTATGCTCTGTTATTTCGACCAACTGTGCTGCGTGCCACCGTTTTCAGTGTGTCATCCGACGTGGCGCTCGAAACGCTGGAAACCGAGGATCTGGTCGATTTGTTCCAGTGCGTCGGCTGGCAATGTAGTATTTGCTGCGGCGAGATTGGTTTCGAGCTGGCTGGGCTTGGAAGCGCCGGCGATTACCGAGCTGATAATCGGCAGTCGCAGAATCCAAGACAGGGACATCACTGACAACGGCATGCCTAACTCGTTGGCCACCTTGAGCAATTGTTCCACTTTGTCGAGATTGTCATCAGTGAGCAGATCGTTGATTTGGCGGTCTGCTTGCCAAGTTGCGCGCGAACCTGCCGGCAGCGGCTGGCCTTTGCGGTATTTGCCGGTGAGCAACCCTTGAGCGAGTGGCGAGAACGGTGTGATGCCGATGCCGTAGCGTTCGCAGGTTTCCACAATCTCATGCTCGATGTAGCGATCCATCATATGGTATTGCGGTTGCACCACCGTCAGCGGGTGTAAGCCGCGCTCGGAGATGATGCGTTCGGCACGCTCCAACCGTGCGGCGCTCCATTCTTCCGAGACGCCGTAATAGAGAATCTTGCCTTGGTTGACGAGGTCGCTTAAAGCTTGCAGTGTCTCTTCCATTGGAGTGGTGGGGTCGAAACGATGGCAGTAGTACAGGTCGATGTAGTCGGTGCCGAAATTCTTAAGCGAGCGTTCGCAGTTGTTGAAGATGTGTTTGCGGCTCAAGCCACCGCCGTTGGCAGAGGCGCCGGTTTTGAAGAACACCTTTGAGGAAAGCACCACGTCTTCGCGCGGCAGGTCTTTGATGAAGTGGCCGAGAAACACTTCCGCGTCGCCTCCGGAATAGGCGTCGGCACAGTCGAAGAAATTCACCCCTGCGTCAAAGGCTTTGTGCGCAATGTCCATCGCGTTGTCGATGGCAGCTGTGTCTTCAAGGTTGGTCATCCAGCTGCCGAGTGCGATTGTCGAGACTTTGATGCCGGCCTTGCCCACGTTGCGATACTGCATGATGATGATTGCTCCTTTGCGGTGTGTGGACTACCTTGTGTGCCTACTTGGGCAACGAGTACAACGTTACCCTTAAATGATACGTTGCTGCGAACGGCTGCGCGTCGTGTAAGCCGTAGCTTAATTACGGCGTGTCGGTTGGGAAATGGGGATCAGTGCATCGTTGTACCGCCTTGGGTTGCGGCGATGGTGGAATCGAGTGTATCGTGAGACTATCAAAAGTACAAGGTTGTACTAACCAGTGAGTATAACGAAAACCCAGCTGTCTGGAGCGTTTTCTTGCCTTGCTGCGATTAGAACAACGTTGCACTGGTGCAGAACGCATAAAAGGAGAATCCAAGAAAGGATGAACATGGTACAACAAAGCAACACGAACAAAGCCAGTCTTGTTGTGGATGATGATTTTCAGGTAGCGCCGGTCAACGACAGGCTGTTTGGCTCTTTCGTGGAACACCTCGGGCGTTGTGTTTATGACGGCATCTACGAGCCAGGTCATCCCGAAGCCGACGAAGATGGCTTCCGCAAAGACGTCATCGCCTTGGTGCAGGAACTGGGCGCCACTGCCATCCGCTATCCCGGTGGCAATTTCGTTTCCGGCTACCGTTGGGAAGATGGCGTCGGTCCAAAGGAATCTCGCCCGCGTCGTCTCGATCTGGCTTGGCATTCCACCGAAACCAATCAATTCGGCTTGCATGAGATGGCCAAGTGGCTGCGCAAAACTGGCGGCAATGAGTTGATGGAAGCCATCAATCTCGGCACGCGCGGTCTTGAAGAGGCACTCGACCTGCTTGAATACTCCAACATTCCCAGCGGCACCAAGCTGTCGGACGAGCGCCGCGCCAATGGCGCCGAGCAGCCGTTCGGCATCAAAATGTGGTGTTTGGGCAACGAAATGGACGGCCCGTGGCAAACAGGCCACAAGTCGGCAGAAGAGTACGGCACGCTCGCCGCTTCAGTGGCGCGCGGCATGCGCTCGCTCGACCCGAGCGTGGAATTGGTGGTGTGTGGTTCGTCCGGCCATGAGATGGACACGTTCGGTAGTTGGGAAGAGACAGTGCTTGAGAAGACTTACGACTTGGTCGACTTCATCTCATGCCACGCCTATTACCACCCTGAACTGCAGGCCGACGGCAGCCGCGACATGGCGAGTTTCATGGCTTCCGGCGTTGATATGGACGGCTTTATCAAGGACGTTGCTGCCGCAATCGACGCCACTAAGGCGCGCCTCAAGTCCAAGCATGAGGTGTACATCTCCTTTGATGAGTGGAATGTGTGGTACCAGAACGAGGAGCCGAGCAAGAACCCTGAGGGCATCGGCAACTGGCCGGTAGCACCGCGTTTGCTTGAAGATCTCTATACTGCTGTTGATGCCGTGGTGTTCGGCGACCTGATGATCACACTGCTGAAGAACGCCGACCGCGTGCATGCGGCCAGCCTCGCCCAGCTGGTGAATGTGATCGCCCCGATTATGACCGAGCCGGGCGGCCCGGCCTGGCGTCAGACCACGTTCTATCCGTTCGCGCTCACAGCCAAATACGCCAAGGGCGGCACGGTGCTCGAACCGAAGCTCGCCACCGGCACTTTCGATACGCCGCGCTACGGCGAAGTGCCTGCGGTCAATTCAGTTGCCGTGCGTGGCGCTGACGGTTCGGTGACGGTGTTCGTCGTAAACCGCTCGCTTGAACAGGCCAGCGATTTCGAAATCAAGCTTCCCAAAGACTTCGCGGGGCAAACCGTCGAAGCTCAGACCCTGCACGAGGATGACATCCTCGCGCGCAACACCCTCGAGGCGCAGGATCGCGTGACCCCGCATCCCAATGACACTGTCGCCCTCGACGCCGCCACTGGCACCGTGCGCGCGACCCTGCCCCCAGTCTCCTGGACGGCTATCAACGTGAAGTGAGATGTATCTTGTTGTCTGACGCTGGACATCTGGTGTGTTCAATGCTTGGTGTCCGGCGTCGGCTTGTTTTGGCTCTGGGTATGAGCAGGCAATGGCGGTGAATTCGTCAGGCATGTGGGAGGGGCGCATGGGCAACCGTGTAACTATCAAGGACGTAGCTCGAGAGGCCGAGGTCTCCATCAAGACGGTGTCTAATGTGCTCAATAATTGCGGCAGTATGAGGCCGCAGACCCGTCAGCGGGTCGAAGAGACTATGAAACGCTTGGGCTATACGCTTAATGTGTCGGCACGCGCAATGAAGACGGGTGGCACTCGTCTCATTGGTTTAGGTATTTTCGACTTTTCCCAGCCTTTCGCGCCGTATTTGGCAGATAGTGTTATTAATTACGCTCGTCAGCGAGAATATGGTGTGATTATCAATACGTATGGTTCTACTGGCCAAGGCATTGGCTCCATTGTTGATGACACTTACCGGCTTGGCGCTGATGGCTGGCTGTTTTTTGCAGACCGCCCTCTAGATAATGAAGGTGCGCTGCTTGAGCAGGCTTATCCGGTGGTGCTTGCTGGGGATTACTTGTCATACGGCAAGTCTGATTTGGTGACCATGGCAAATACAGTGGCTGTTAATGAAGCGACCGGCCGCTTGCTGGATGCAGGGTTGCGGAGAATTGCTCTGCTGGGTGCGCCTCACGATTGCAAACCAGATACCCCTTTGTCACTCAAAGGGATTGACGAATCTGCACAAGGCTCCATTCTTATGGCGTTAGAGGGAGCGCAGCATCTGCGCATGCAGGGGTATGTAAAAGCATTTGAGCAGCGCGGTTTGCAGGTTGACTGGGGTATGGCGATTTTCACGCCTTTTTGGAATCAGTTAGGTGGTGTTCGTGCAATAGGTGAGTTGCTGGATTCAGCAGCCAAGCCTGAAGCGATTATCTGTTTGAATGACGCAATGGCTTTTGGTGCGATGTATGAGCTGCAGCGTCGCGGGTTGCGCGTGCCCGAAGATGTGCAGGTTGTCGGCTTTGATAACGTGCCTGAAGGCGAGTTTTCAACTCCTGCGTTGACTAGTATTGACCCGCATGTGGAGGATTACGCCCGTCATGCTGTTGATATGTTGATTGAGCGTATCGAAGGTTACGCTGGCCCTGCTCGCACCTACACTACTGATTTCGAGCTTGTTGAGCGCGCTTCCACTCTTTTGTGATACCGATTTCTCCGCTTAATCACCTTGAACTAGCTGCGAGCCCCATATGCAGGTATTGGAGCCTATTGCTGAGAAGGTCATAACAGGTTTACCGTCAGTTTCGCGCGGCAACACAGCAAAGACGGCAGTGTAGGCCACATCATCAAGTTTGATTTCCACGTCACTTGCACAACAGTAGCCAGTAGCGCTATTGCCGATGATTCGCCAAGATCCACACACAGGCGCCCCATCGGTTTTGCGTGGAAGATTTGCTTCAGGGGTGTCAAAGAACTCTACGATGTCGCCTCTAGTGATGCGTCCGTCCTCGTGTAAGGCCACTCGTTCTGCCTGATTGACACCGATCGGATTTCCGCAAGTGTCTGTTTTCCCATTGAAGAAGGTGTGCGGGTCATGCCGCACAATTTCGTATTCGCCGCTGATGTTGGCTGTTGTGATTGCTAAACAAGCTGTGCGGCCTTGATATTCGTAAGGTGCGGCAACAAGCCAGCCGTCTTGCGTGGGCAGTAATTCTCGAATATGCGATTCATAATCCTCGTCATCGTTCAAGTCATAACGCTGTGCAAACCGTGTGTGATACGCGAGGAATAGCCGCCCGTCTTTACTTCGTTGAATGGCGGAATTATGCCCTTGAGACACCTCGACATCGTTCAGATTGGCAGGCCCGCCACTCCATAGAATTGACGATGTAAGCCGAATGCCAGTGCCGCGCAGTTGATTGTTTGGAATTTCTCCAGCGCTGATTGCGCAGTTGCCGTTCTGATCGACATATGGCCCGAGCGGCGATTTCGAGCGAAACAGGCGGATTTGGTATCCGCCGGTGCGGCCGAGCCAGCCGTACGACATGAAGAGATACCACCAGCCGTTGCAGCGCATGAAATATGCGCCTTCGCCGGAATTCCAGTATCCGCCGGCCACTTTTACTCCATAATATGGGTCGGAGGAATCGTGAACGAGCGGGTAGCGCATGGAATAGTCACGCAAGCCGGTTTTCGAATCGAGCTTGAACATCCAAACACCGCCGAACCACGAGCCGAACGCCATCCACATTTCTCCGTGCTCACTCAAGACGGGCGCGGCGTCAATAGCGTTGATTCTGGTGTCTTTCAGGGAAAGATATCGAGATAGGTCGTAATCAGCGGCCTTCTGTGAGCCCTGTTCCAGCTCAAGCACGCGCGGAACGTCGGTGGGCCACATGTTTTCAGCGTCAAAGCCGGAATAGACCACAGGGCCCACATATGTCCAATCGCCGTCAAGACGCTCGGCTGTGAGCAGCACAATCACAGAACGGAACTGGTCTCCGTTCACCGACATGTACATACACCATTTGCGCATGGTGCTATTCCAAATGACGTCCGGTGCCCATGTGTTGCCAAGCAGATCTGGGTTGGACGGCTGTTTTGGCCAGTCCTGCCAAATGCCGCCAAGCACTGCATACGGGTCGCGGCTGAGATTGTTGTCGAAGCGTTCCCAGTTGACCATGTCGCAGCTGCGGGCAAAGCGCCGGTGTGTGCCGAACAGATAGTACACACCGTTTTCTTCAGCTATGGCTGGGTCATGCACGGCAACTCGGCCATTCGCCAGCGTGTGCTCGATGGACTGCGGATTCGGCGATTCGCTGCCGTCAGGCAATTCGTCGTGAGCGCTCACTTCTTTGACCCCCATGCGCACACGTTATTGCCGAGCACGCTGAAGGTCATCACATTCTTGCCGTCCTTGTCTCGCGCAAGCTTGTCGAATGCTCCGGTGTAGGTCACTTCGCCGTCTTCGCTGTCTTCGCCGTCTTCGCTGTCCTCTTCAGCGACAGCTTCGCCTGTAACAGTCATGGTTAGCTGATTCGAGCCTTCCGCGGACTGCCAAGTTCCTGTTAGTGCTCCAGACACAGTGCCGTCTTTTTCAAGAGTGATGTTAACAGGCTTGTTCACCCCGCGATAATCGGTGCTTGTTTTGTCGGTTACCTTCTTTGGCCCCTTAAAGTAGGAGTTCTTTTCGTGAATCACAAATTCGTAATCGCCTGCCATTTCAGATGCGGCATATCCTTTAGTCTTGGCTTTGCTTCCGGTGTATTCGTAAGGAGCGGCCACGAGCCAGCCGTCAGATGTCGGCAGCAGTTCATGCACGCGAACTTCATGCTTTTCGCCGGAACCGGAGAAACGGGTGTGGTACACCAGATAGGTGGTTCCGTCGTCGTCAACCAAGGCAGAGTTGTGGCCTTGAGCTGTTTCGATATTTGAGTTGTCGTTGCCGCTCCACTGGATTGAGCTCATCAAACGAATGCCAACATCACTTTGCCAGTTGTTGCCGATTGCCCTAGTTGAAACGGCGGTATTGCCAGCTTCGTCAATGTAAGGGCCAGTGATTTCTTTGGATCGGAACATGCGCATCTGGTATCCGCCAGTCTGTTGCAGTGCTCCGTATGACGTGAACAGATACCAATACCCATTGGTGTGCAGCAGGTAGGCGCCTTCGCCTGAATTGCCGAATCCGCCGCCAATCTTAATGCCGTAATAAGCGTCAGATGTGTTGGTCTCAGTGGAATATGTGGTGTTGTAGTCGCGCAAACCAGTTGCAGGGTCCAGCTTGAACATCCACATGCCGCCGAACCATGAGCCGAAGACCATCCACATGTCGCCATTGTCGTCGGTTTTCACGCATGGGTCGATGGCGTTGATGCCAGTGTCAGTCTGCGAGGCGTATCGGGTAATGTCTGCGTCTTCGCCAAGCACTTGCGGAACGTCTGTTTTCTTAACATTCACACGTTCAAAACCGGAGTAGACCACAGGCCCCACGTAAGTCCAGTCGCCTTCAATATCGTCAGCGGTGAGCAGCACAATCACGGAACGGTAGTTTGCTCCGTTAATTGACATATACATGCACCACTTGTTCATCGTTTCATTCCACACAACGTCTGGCGCCCACATGTTGCCTTTGACGTCAGGGTTGGATGATTGTTTTGCCCAGCCCACCCAAATATCGTTGAAGATCTTTTCGTACTTGGAGCTTAGGTTGTTGGTAAACGCTGTCCAGTTGATCAGATCGTCGCTTTTCAGCCAAGCGCGGTGCGAGCCGAAAATGTAGTATTTGCCATTTGCTTTAACAATGGACGGGTCGTGAGATTCGCCGCGCTTGATGTCGCTGGCGGTATTTGCCTCAGAAGAGCTTGAGGTTGAACTTGAACTTGAGTTCGAGCTGCTTGTGGAACATCCTGCCAGTGTGCAGACCATCATGGCTGCTGTCAATAGGGCTGTTGCAGCTTTGCGTGCTGTGTTGAGTGGCTTCATGGTTTCCTCTCCCTGTGGGTAATACGAGCTGTACAACGTTGTAACTCTCCATATAGTGTACATCGTTGTAAAGAATTGTCGAATCTGTTGAGTTTCTATTGAGTGTCTATTGAAGATAGGAAGAGGCATCTAGTATATGCTTGTATACCATTGCAAAGCGGCCTCTCTGTCGGCATGGATGCCAGAGTGGGCGGCGTTAAGGTACTAGCTTGAAAAATGAGGAATCTATGGCAAAGCAGGCGAGCGTGAGCGGTGAGCATGTTGTGACCATGCGTGAAGTAGCTAAGGCTGCCGGCGTGTCCATCAAAACAGTGTCGAACGTTGTAAACGACTACGAATTTGTTTCTCAATCCACTCGAGACAAAGTAAACAAAGCCATTCAGGAGCTCGGCTACACGGTTAATGTGTCTGCGCGCAACTTGCGCACAGGGCAGACGGGCATTATCGGCTTGGCTATTCCAGATTTGCAGATGCCGTATTTTGCGCAGCTGTCATCACTGGTGATCGAAGAGGCAAAAAAACTTGGCCTGCGTGTGATTGTGGAGCCCACGCTGTATTCACGTGAGGGGGAGATTGAGGCGCTGCATGGTGCTCAGAAGAACATGCTTGACGGGCTGATTTACAGCCCTCTTGAGCTCGATCAGGATGATGTAAGTCAGCTGAATGTAGATTACCCGCTGGTGCTTATCGGCGAGAGAATTTTTACTGATGTGGTAGATCATATTGCCACTGAGAATGTGGAAGGCGCTAAGCGTGCCACATCATATCTCTTGCAGACTGGCTGCAAGCGCGTGGCTGTGGTCGGTGTGCATCCAGGGGAGAAGGTTGGCTCAGCCGCGCTTCGTTACCGTGGTTATAGGGAAGCTCTGGAAGAAGCTGGCGTGGAATTTGACGAGCGGCTAGTGGTTGAGTCTCGCATGTGGCATCGTAGCGACGGTGTTACGGCCATGAATTCGCTGTTTGATTCAGGGGCGATTCCTGACGGTGTTGTTGCGTTGAATGACATGCTTGCTTCTGGCGTTATGTATTCGATTCAGATGCATGATTACCGCATTCCTGAAGATATTGCCGTTATTGGTTTCGATAATTCAGACGATTCGCAGTATCTTTCACCAGCGCTGACGTCGATTGACCCAGGGCTTGATGCTGTTGCGAGACTTTCCGTCAAGGTGCTTAAAGACCGCATTGATGGGCGTGACCCGAACCCTGAGCAGGCGGGGAAGAAAGTATTTCGCAAGGTGTCTTCATCATTGGTGATGCGTAAATCCACTAAAATTTCGCCAGATTCCTTGGTGTTCTGAGACTTTCTTGTTGAAAGTCCTCTTGTTGAAGGTCATCTTGTTGAAGGTCATCTTGTTGAAGGTCATCTCGAATCGGTGTGTCTCAATTTGTATAACGATGGAAATAGCGCTATATTCAGAATTACAACGTTGCAAATGAGCATAGAAGCTTGGATAAG
Source organism: Parabacteroides merdae (assembly GCA_963623245.1). Classification (GTDB taxonomy): domain Bacteria; phylum Actinomycetota; class Actinomycetes; order Actinomycetales; family Bifidobacteriaceae; genus Bifidobacterium. The sequence goes on along the minus strand of CAVFKU010000027.1, from coordinate 3,594 downwards.
CAGCTAAAGGCGTCTGCTTGATGGCATCGCTGCAAAGTTTGCTTATGGCTGGTGCCCCTCTTTCGCAACAGTTGGTGAATATTTCTAGACAACAAGGTCTGGATTTGGAAGGACAGATCTATGAAGATCAAGAAGACGCTGGTTGCTGGCTTGGCGCTAACGCTGGTTGCGGCTCTCGGCCTGTCTGGCTGCGGTAACAAGAATGAGACCACTGCCGACGGCAAAGTCAAGATTACGATGTGGCACGGCTTCTCCGAGGCTGACGGCGATACCCTTGAGTCCATCGTTGACGATTTCAACAAGTCCCAAGACAAATACTCCATTGACGCTCAGCTTCAGCCGTGGAGCACCATTGGTGAGACCATGGTCACCAAGGTCACCTCTGGCGACGGCCCCGATTTCGTCACCACCGGTGCCGACAACGGTCAGGGTTGGTCCATTGACGGCACGTTCCAGTGCGTGACCGATTTCTACGACGACGACAGCTACGAGACTGAAAACTACATCGACAACGTGGTTGACCAGATCACCTTCGATATTGACGGCTCGAAGGAGAAGTGCGGCGTCCCAATGGGCTACGCTCCGTCCGTTGTGTGGTACAACACCGACATGTGGTCGGAAGCTGGTCTGACCGATTCCGATATTCCTCAGACGTGGGACGAGCTGCTCGAAGTCGCCAAGAAGCTCACGAAGACCGACCAGTACGGCATTGCTCTGCCCGATCAGGCATGGGCTCCGTGGATTAAGGGCAATGGCTCCGGCATCTACACCACTTCCGGCAAGGTTTCCATCAACACCAAGGAAAACAAGGCGTTCTTGCAGAAGATGCGTGACTTCTACAAGGGTGGATATTCGATTAGCGGTATGGACGAGACTGCTGCTCGTGAATCCTTTGAATCCGGCCAGTCCGCAATGGTGATTGTTGGCCCGTGGGAAGATCAGGCTGCAACCGACAAGGGCATTAACCACGATCTGTTTGGCGTTCCGGACGGCACTGGTTCCTATACGTACGCAGACGGCTCCAAGGGTTCCAATATTGGTTCCACTGGTCTGTATTGGTGGGTTACCTCGCAGGTTGGCGATTCTGCAAAGAAGGCCGGCATCTACGAGTTCTTCAAGTTCTATAACAACCATGACAATCAAGTGAAGTGGTCGCTCGGTTCCGCGTATCCGCCGAACAACACCACCGTCACCGAAGACGAACTCTCCGATCGTCCGCTGATTGCCAAGCTTTCCCAGTACACGGAGAAGTCCTACATCGGTATCGCAGGGTTGAAGGGTGGCTTCGGTGACATCTTGGCCAGCCTAAACACTGTGACCACCAACACGGTTCGCACTGATGATGATATTCAAGATCTTCTCGATCAGGCCGAAACCGAAATTCAGGGTTACCTCGACGAATACAGCGCCGACTGACCTATGACCCCATGAGGGTGCCGCGCCAAGCGACTGCAAGACGCGGCGCCCTCTACTATGTTTTTGTAACTCATCGATTCGAGGTAAGCATGGCACAAGCAACTGCATCTGTCCGAGGAACGAGATCGCTGGCAGAGAACAAGAAGGCTATCCAGGCGCGTAATTTACGCACCGGCCTGCTGTTCACTGCTCCGGCTCTCGTTGTTCTGGCAATTTTCGTTTTTTATCCGGCAATTAAGACGTTCATCACGTCTCTGACTTCCGACCGCATCAATCGGGCGGGTAATTTTGTCGGTTTTGACAACTACGCCAAGCTGTTTCAGAGCAAGGATTTCTTAACCGACATCAAGAACACGCTGGTGTATGCAGTGGCATACGCCCCGATTGTTGTGATTGTGGCGCTTGCTTTTGCCCTGCTGCTTAACCGCAAGGATCTCAAGTTTGTTGGCTTCTTTAGAACTTGCATGTTCCTGCCATTCGTTATCTCCCTAACTGTTGCCGCAATTGCGTGGAGCTTTATTCTTTCCCCCTCGCTCGGCCTTGTTCCTTACTGGATTCAGCAGTTGACCGGTGTTGCCCATACTGATCTTCTCGGCACCCGCGAAACCGCAATGGCAACCATCGTCTTTATCACCGTCTGGAAGAACTTCGGCTACTTTATGGTCATCTTCCTAGCCGGTTTGCAGGGCATCTCCGCTGAACTGTATGAAGCGGCGTCCTTGGACGGTGCCAGCGCATGGCAGAAGTTCCGTTACATCACGTTGCCGGCTTTGCGTCCTACCTTCAATTACGTGGTTATCTTCGGGCTTATCGGCTCGTTCCAAGTCTTCGATCAGGTCTTCATCCTTACTTCCGGCGGCCCAGATCGTGCAACAGAAACCATCGTGTACCGCATCTACACTGAAGCCTTTGGCAACGGCAAACTCGGCTACGCATCCGCGCTGTCGTATGTGCTGCTCATTATGACGCTCATTGTGGGTCTCATTCAGCTGTACACCAACAACAAGCATGAGAAGGAGGAACTCGCATGAGCGCCGCAAATACCGCATCTGTTTACACAGCGCAAGAGCAAGAAAATGTGCGTATTAAAGCCGAAAATGAGCGACTGCGCAGAAAGATGGCAACCAAGCGTCGCATCAGCTTGGGGCTCAGCTACTTCGCCCTGATTCTCATCACTGTGTTGATGTTGTTCCCGCTGATGATTGTGATTTTGGTTTCGTTTACTCCGAATGCCATCACGCAGACTTGGCCACCAAAACTGATTCCGAGCTCATTTACATTAGAGAACTATCAGTCGCTCTTTGAACGCTTGCCAATCGGCCGGGAATTGCTCAATACTGTCGTTTTCGCCGGTGCTGTGACCATCATCTCTGTATTCTTTGACTCCTTGGCAGCCTATGGCCTGTCCCGAGTGGACTTCAAAGGCCGCGGGCTGCTGCTCGCAGTGCTGATTGCCACCATGATGATTCCTGGCATGGCTTTGCTTATTCCTGTGTATAAGCTGCTTGCGTCTATGGGGCTTGTCAATAGCTATTGGGGCATCATCATTCCGCGTATGGCAGATGTTGGCGGCATTTTCTTGCTTCGCCAATTCTTTATCTCTATTCCGAAAGATCTTGATAACGCGGCGCGTATTGACGGCGCAGGGGAGTTCCGCATCTTTGCGCAGATTATTCTGCCCAATGCTGTGCCAGCTATCTTGACCGTGGGTATGTTCAACTTCATGGGCAACTGGAATGACCTGCTCTGGCCGTTGATTATGACCTCAAAGCCGGAAACCCGCACCATTACCGCAGGCTTGGCCATGCTTACTGGCCACGGGTCGTCAGTCACGCCGTACGGTGTAGTGATGGCTGGTGCGCTGATTTCCGCGTTGCCGCTGCTGGTGGTCTTCTTCTTGGTGCAGAAGCGCTTTGTTGAAGGCATTGCCATGACGGGCATGAAGTAGCAAGAATCCTCTTTTTCCCTCGTTATTGCCGCGCCGGCGGCACGCAAAAGGCCGTGCAGTATCTAGACGTACTGCACGGCCTTTTACGTAACAATACGTACCAATAGAGCAATTTCTCGATTGTGCCACCCGCGTTTTGTTGTGCTTTCTTGTGTTTGCAGCGCGCTCTTGCGCGCTGCGCAGAAAGATGGCAACCAAGCGTCGCATCAGCTTGGGGCTCAGCTACTTCG
>CAVFKU010000026.1:0-21260 GCA_963623245.1 Parabacteroides merdae | reverse complement strand
GTCAATAACAAAGGCATTGAAGGATACATGATCACCGACGGCCCGCACGGCTTGCGCAAGTCGCTGGCTTTAAGCACCGGCGAGACCGATCTGAACAACTCGGTTCCGGCGACCTGCTTCCCGCCGGCGGCCGGTCTGTCGAGTTCCTGGAATCCCGATCTCATCCACAAGGTGGGCGAGGCTATGGCCGAAGAGTGTATTCAGGAGAAGGTGGCCGTCATTCTTGGTCCGGGCGTCAACATCAAGCGCAATCCGCTCGGTGGTCGCTGCTTCGAATACTGGTCCGAAGACCCGTATCTGGCCGGTCATGAAGCCGTTGGTATCGTTTCGGGTGTGCAGTCCAAAGGTGTCGGCACTTCACTTAAGCACTTCGCCGTCAACAATCAGGAGACCGATCGTCTGCGTATCTCAGCCAACGTCTCCCAGCGCGCCTTACGTGAAATCTACTTCCCTGCGTTCGAGCACATCGTCAAAGAGGCCCAGCCGTGGACCATCATGTGCTCCTACAACCGCATCAACGGCGTTCACAGTGCACAGAACCACTGGTTGCTCACCGACGTGTTGCGTGGAGAATGGGGTTTCGAGGGCATCGTCATGAGTGACTGGGGCGCCGACCATGACCGCGTCGCTTCCCTCAATGCCGGTCTCAACCTTGAAATGCCGCCGAGCTACACGGACGATCAGATTGTCTATGCTGCGCGCGACGGTCGTATCCAGCCTGAACAGCTCGACAGGATGGCGCAAGGCATGATCGATCTTGTCAACAAGAGCCGTGCCGCCATGAGCGTTGAAGACTACAAGTTCGATGTTGAAGCCCATGACGAAGTGGCCCGTCAGGCCGCTGTTGAATCTATGGTATTGCTGAAGAACGAAGGTGGCATCCTGCCGATCTCTTCCGGTGCGAACATCGCAGTCATCGGCGAATTTGCTCGCACTCCGCGTTATCAGGGCGGCGGCTCCTCGCATATCACGCCGACCAAGATGACCAGCTTTCTCGACGCGCTCTGTTCGCGCGGCGTGGATGCCAAGTTTGCGCCTGGTTTCACACTGGATCTCGCCCCGGCCGATGCCACGATGGTCTCGACGGCCGTCGAAACAGCCAAGGGGGCCGACGTGGTGCTCATGTTCCTTGGTTTGCCGGAAGCTGCGGAATCCGAAGGATTTGACCGTGAAACCCTTGATATTCCGGCCAAGCAGGTCGAACTGCTCGAAGCCGTCGCGGAACAAAACAAGAACATCGTAGTCGTGCTCTCCAACGGCTCTGTCGTCTCCGTGTCGCCGTGGGCGGATAGCGCCAAGGGCATTGTTGAATCCTGGCTGCTTGGTCAGGCGGGTGGCACAGCGCTTGCCGACGTACTCTTTGGCAATGTCAGCCCGTCTGGAAAACTGTCTCAGAGCATTCCGATGGACATCAACGACGATCCGAGCATAATCAACTGGCCAGGTGAGGAAGGCCACGTCGACTACGGTGAAGGCGTGTTCGTTGGCTATCGCTATTACGACACCTACAACAAGCCTGTCGATTATCCGTTCGGCTACGGCCTGAGCTACGCCACTTTTGAAATCTCCGGCATCAAGGCCGAAAAAACCGGCCCCAACACCGCTTGCGTCAGTGCGGTCGTGAAGAACACCTCCGACGTGGACGCCGCCGAAATCGTGCAGGTGTATGTGGCACCGGGCAAGTGTGCGGTGGCTCGCCCGAAGCATGAACTGAAAGGATTCAAGAAGGTGTTCCTCAAGGCCGGTGAATCCGCCGAGGTGAACTTTGGGCTGGATGAGCGCGCGTTCGCTTACTGGTCTGAACAGTTCGAGGATTGGCACATCGAAGCCGGCGACTACGGCATCGAAGTGGGCACGTCCAGCCGCGACATTGCCGCCCATGCCACGGTCGCGCTTGATGGTGACGGCAAGTCGTTGCCTCTTAGTGAGTGGTCCACATTCGGTGAGTGGGCGTGCGATCCAATTGGCTCGAAAGTGGTGAGCGCCCTGTATGCGGCGGGGGAGAGCGGCGAGCTGCCGAAGCTGCCCGATAATGACATGATGCGCATGTTCCTCAATACCATGCCAATCAATTCCATGCCCATGCTCATGAGCGAAGGTGGCAAGAAGATTACCGCTTTCATGCTCGATGAGTACGCCAAGCTTACTCAATAGTTCTCAAATGGTTCTCGAATAGTTCTTCAATAATTCGAGCAAGCGCAAGGCAAGACACTGCCGAGGATGCCCATGTGGCCATGAATCGTTGCACGATGGGCTCCTCGGCTTGTCTCGTAAGGGGAGCCGTTGTGTTTGAACCTCTATCTATGCGCGGGACGATGCGCGGCGAATGAGGGACGGTTTGATTAACGTGGTGCCATGCACATGCGCATTCGCATCTTCGATATGATCGAGTGTTTGCGTCATTGCCTTGCGTCCGATGTCCGTCGCGGCAGGTTCGACGCATGTCAATGGCAGCATGCCGACTGGCTCGATTTTGGCGTTTTCGCAGCTGATTACGCTGATGTCTTCTGGAATGCGTATATCGCTTTGCGTGAGAATGGCGTTGATGCAGCCGATGCCGAGAGCGTCCGTGGCACTGATGATGCCGTCGGGGCGTTTGTCTGCCGGACGTTTGGCGATACTTAGACCTGATTCGTAGCCGTCCTGCACATACAACCCCTTCGAATCGATTATCTCGACCGAAATGCCGTCACCGGCCAGCATCACCGCTTTTTGTATGCCAAGCCGCCTGTCCTGCACGGATTCGTAGTCGAAGGAGTGGGCGAGGAACGCCAGTCGTTTGCATCCGGTTCGAATAAGCTCTTCGGCGGCGATCTGCCCAACCGATACGTTGTCGGTCATCACGCTGCATACAGGATCGGCGTCTCGTGGATTGGTGTGGTCAATCAGGATGATTGGAATGTTCGCCGCGCGGGCTGCCGCAATATCTTCGGGGGAGTCTTCCACGGTGCTGAGCAGGATGCCGGCCACACGCATTTGGATGAGCAGCCGAATCATGTCGCTCTGGCGCCGTTTGTCGGAAAAAGCGTTCAGTCCGATCACCTGCATGCCGTGGTCTTCGCAGACCTCCTGCACTCCTTCGAAAATCGAAGTGAATAGTGAATGCTCGATATCGGTCATCACGAATCCGACTACCGGCGTGGCTTCGGAGGAGGGGATTTGCGTGTTGCTGTGTTTGGGAACGTAACCGAGTTCGGTGATGGCGCTGCTGATTTTGGTTTTCAATGTATCGGATACGCGCCCTGGGTAGTTCAGATAGTTCGATACGGTGCCGATGGACACTCCGGCATGTTTGGCAATATCTGAGATACCCACTTTTTTATTGGCCGGCATAAAGCCTCCTTGAGGCGTGTCTGGTGCTGTTCTTAGGAACCATATCCAGTATATACACGCCTTCCGTGCGTCCTGTTTTGAAAATTTCAACACAAAAATGAAAAATGAGTTGAAAATTTTAAAATATAGTGATACGCTTTTCATTGTCAATGAAGAAATAATTGCAACAATGAGGTCGCAGGGCTCATTGAATATTTCAAAGAAGGAAAAGAAATGAGTACTACAACAGAGAAGAAGCTTGGTGGATACATGCCGCTCGCCGTCGCCGCTGGAATCGGTTCCATGCTCGGCTCCGGAATCATTGTGGGCCTGTCGGCAACCATCACCGTCTGGCAGAAAGGCCTCGGTCTTGATGCCGGTCAGGTCGGTATCCTCTCCGGCGTGATGACGTTCGCAATCGCGTTCGGTTCCCTGTTTGGCGGGCGCTTGGCCGATAAGATCGGTCGCGTGCTGGTGTTCAATTGGATCAATCTGCTGTACGCCATCGGTGCGGTGGTCTGCGTGATTGCTCCCGACTTCACCGTCTTGCTGGTCGGCTTGGTCATTGCCGGCCTCGCATCCGGCGCTGATCTGCCGATTTCCATGACCATTGTCTCCCATGACGCGCCGAATGACAAAGTCGCCGCCCAGCTGGTCTCCACCACACAAGTGTTCTGGCAGATCGGCGTCTTCATCTCCTTCATCTGCGCGTTCCTTGTTTCCACCATGCAGGGGGCGACAGGAGGTCGTGTGGTGTTCGCCATTCTCGCCGTTTTTGCGGTCGTTGCTTGGGCTTGGCGCCTGTTCTCGCCAACTTTCCGTCGTTTCCATGAAGAAGCCGATGCTCGTCACGCCGCCGCGGGTGTTGCGGCTTGTTCAGGTGAGAAGGTTTCCGTGTTTAAGATGCTGTTCGCCGGCAATACCACCAGCAGGATGCTGCTCGGATTCTTCCTCGCCATCACCATCTTCTACTGCGGTTGGAATCTGCTGGCCAATACTTGGGGGCAGTTCCAGACCTATATGTTCGTGCAAGCCAGCGCCTCCCAGTCATTGGCCACGGGTCTCGGTATCGTGCTGAACTTCATCACCCTTGCACTGAACATCGCCTTTGCTTCCATTGCAGGTGGCAAGTATCGTGACAGGCTGTTCTTCGTGGGGATGGCCATCAGCATTGTGGCCATGATTTGCCTGGCTATGGGCGGCACCAATCTGTGGGTTATCGTGGGTGCTACCGCGCTGATGAATTTCGGCTCCCCGTTCGCCGGTGAGGCTATGTATAAGGTGTGGACCCAGGAATCCTTCCCGATTGAGATCCGCGCTTCCATACAGGGCTTCATCAATGGCTTCTCCCGTCTGCTGTGCGGCCTGTTCGCGCTTATCACCCCGATGCTTGTGGTGCCCGCCACTATTAAGACCACCATGTGGGGTTTCGTTGGCGTGGTTGTCCTTGAGCTTATCGCAGGCACGGTGATGATTCGCATGCAGAAGAAGTACGGCACCGACGAAGAGCGTCAACTCAAAGCCAAGGCTGAACAGGGCTGATAGGCCGATAATACGTGACTGGGATCTGGAAGCATCCTCTTTTCAGATCCCACTTTCTTCCATTGTTTCACCGCCTACATATTCGACACATAACCATGCAATACGCGACAAAGGAGTCTTACATGACTATTGCATCCCAAACAGACGGGCAGGTTCAAATCATCAAGCCCATAGCAGCAGGTGATTTAGCCATCACCAGATTCACCATCGAACATTTCCCCGGTGATGCGCTGGGCATCCCTACCGCAGCGCCGCGTATGAACTGGGTCTATTCGCGCCCAGTTCCAGATGGTTCGCAAATCCATGTGAGCATTACCCGCCGCGTCCCGGGCGGGCAGCAGCGCAATCAGGAAACCTATCTACCCGCCGATTCCAATGTGTTGGTGCCGTGGCAGTTTGAACCACTGGTTTCCCGCGAAGAGGTGTTCGCCACGGTGCAGGTCGTATCCGCTGCCCACCAGCCGTTGAGCGCTGTCAGCGAAGTGCTGCATTTCGAGGCGGGCTTATTTGAGGAATTCGACCATATTGCCGATTTTGTGGGCCCGTCTTGGCCTGAGTTCGAGACGGATCATCGCCGTCTGCCGCTGGTGCGCTCGGAAGTCGAACTCGACGATAAGCCGGTTCGCGCGCGACTGTATCTGAGTGCACTCGGCTTGGTCGAAGCGGAAATCAACGGACATACAGTCGGCAACGATGCGTTGACGCCAGGCTGGACCGACTACAACAATCGTGTTGAATGCTGGACTTATGACGTTACCGAGGCCTTGACGGCCGGCTCGAATGCGCTTGGATTCTGGCTTGGCGACGGCTGGTATCGTGGGCGTCTTGGCTTCGATGGCGGGTATGCGAACTTCTATGGCGATAGACTTGGGGTGTTCGCCCAACTGGAAGTCGAATATGCCGACGGCAGTCAAACGCGAGTCTACTCCAATGCGTGGGATCGGAAGTGGAAAAGCACGCTCGGTCCGATTATGTGCTCTGACATGTGCGAAGGCGAACAGTACGATGCGCGTGAAGAGTTGGCGGGATGGTCGATGCCTGGCTTCGACGATTGTGATTGGAAGCCGGTCGCGGAAGTGTGCTATGACCCTGCTCGTATTGAAAACCCCATGACCTCACCTGTTCGTGGACATGAGATCCATGCGCCTGAATCGATTACCAAGTATGGTACGAATGCTGATGGCAAAACAGTCTGGCTGGTGGATTTTGGCCAGAACTGCTCGCAGCGTATCCGATTGCACATGCGTGGTCTGCAGGCGGGGGAGACGGTGACGTTACGTCATGCGGAAGTGTTGGAACCTGACGGGTCGCTTGCCACCCGCACTTTGCGCCGTGGTCAACAGTGTGATGTCTATATTTCCAACGGCATTGACGCATGGTGGGAGCCGCGATTCGCCATGCATGGATTCCGTTATGCAACCATTGAAGGCGTGAGCGGTGAACTCACCGATGCTGATATGGAATGCCGCGTCTATCATTCGGTGATGGAACAGACCGGCGAGTTCTTCTGCTCAAACGAACTGCTGAACAAATTGCACAGCAACGTGGTGTGGTCGATGCGATCCAACTTCGTTTCCATCCCCACCGACTGTCCGCAGCGTGACGAACGCTTGGGATGGACTGGCGATATTTGCCTGTTTGCACCCACTGCCACCTATTTGTACGATACGCAGGGCTTCCTTGGTTCATGGCTGCGTGATGTGCGCAACGAACAGGTCAAGTGGGGGACAGTGCCGTTTTACGTGCCGTTCGTTCCTCTTGGCGGCTGGGCGCATCCGAAGGCGATTTCCACGTGGGGTGATTGTGCGGTGAATGTGCCGTGGGTGCTGTATATGGATTCAGGGGACAAACAGGTGCTTGCGGATTCGTATGATCTGACTTGCGACTGGATTGATGAAGTCGCCGGATATCTTTCCGAAGATGGGGTGTGGGATCGCAAGCCTGATTATGTGCTGGGGCAGTTGGGTGACTGGCTCGATCCGACAGCTCCGCCGGATGATCCGACCCAGGCTATGACGCAAAAGGAGCTTGTCGCCACCGCATTCTTTGCGCGTTCCTGCGCTCAAGCCGCCCGAATTGCTCAAATTCTGGGGCATGTGGACGATGCGGAACGGTTCGCCAAACTGCGCGATCATGTGATTGAAGGCTATATCGCGCGTTTCACCAAGCTTGATGGCACCCTGACTTCTGATACGCAGTGCGCCTATGCGCTCTCCATTGCATTCGGCTTGTTGGACGGCGACCCAGTGCGTCGTATCAAAGCAGGCAATCGCTTGGCTGAATTGGTGCGTCAGTCCGGTGGCAAGGTGAGCACCGGTTTTGCGGGTACGCCGTTCGTGCTGCCGGCGCTCTCTATGACCGGCCATGATCAGGAAGCCTATAATCTCTTGCTGTCCACACAGTGCCCAAGCTGGCTGTATCAGGTCAAGATGGGTGCCACCACCACATGGGAGCGTTGGGATTCCATGCGTGAGGACGGCTCGCTTAATCCGGGAGGTATGACATCCTTCAATCATTACGCGCTCGGTTCTGTGGCTGAATGGTTGCATTCGCACGTAGGCGGCTTGGAGCCTATCGAACCCGGTTGGAAGCGTATACGCGTGTCTCCGCGCGCGTACGGGGCGCTTGACCATGCCAGCACCTCGCATATCACGCCATACGGAACAGCTAGCGTCAGTTGGATGACAGCTGGTGGAACGCTTGATCTCGAAGTGAGTATTCCAGTCGGCACAACGGCCGTGGTGGATCTTCCCGATCATGAACCCGTTGAGTTGCAGGCAGGGACGCACCATCTCACTATGGCGCTGTAGTGTAAACGCCCATTCAACCCCCCAAGAACATAGTTGGCGAAATATATTGAAAGGAATTGCAATGACGCAATCAACTATCACTCCATCGGATGTTGCGCCCGATACAGGCAAGAGGCTTTCTAGTGGCGATAAAATCCGCTTCGGTATCGGCTTTGCGTTGTTCTCGCTATTGTGGATGACGGCTGGCACCTCAGGATCTGGAGTTTTACTCCCTCAGCGTTTCGATGAACTCAATATCGGTGCGCCGGAAGTAATCCTCGGCGCCATGAACTCCGTGGGCTGTGTGTTCGCACTTGTTGCCAACATTGTCTTCGGAGCGCTTTCTGACATCACCTGTTCTCGTTTCGGCAAGCGTACGCCGTGGATTGTGGCAGGTGGTGTAGTTACGGCCGCGGGCTATGTCCTGGCGTTCTCCAGTGCTTCGTTGGTGGGTATTGTTGCGGGTTGGTCGATTGTGCAGATCGGCGTCAACATGATGATCGCTCCGGCTGTTGCTGTGCTTGCCGACCGTATTCCTGAAAACGTGCGCGGTACCTTTTCCTCGTTCTACGGGGGCGCAATGATTGTAGGCCAGTCCGCAGGTACGTTCCTTGGTTCGAAATTTATTGATGCTATGGGCGCCGGCTTCATCATCAGTGCCGTGCTATTTGGCATCACCGGCATCCTGACGGTGATTGTTTGGCCTGCGGAACGCTCTTGCAGCAAGGGTGGCGCACTTGGTGATGCTGAGCAGAGGGTCGTGCTCAGCCCTGCCGCCATTGTCAAGTCATTCACCCCACCCACCAAGAATTGTCGTGACTTCTACTTAGCGCTGGTTGGCCGATTGATGCTGATCTTCGGTTGGTCCATGATTTCCGGGTATCAGCTGTACATTCTGAAGAAGTTTTGCGGGTTAAGCAAGGAAGACGCGGCCGCAACGCTTGCCACGATGTCGGTGATATCGATGATTGTGTTGATTGTCTGCTCGATTATTTCAGGGCCTATTTCCGACAGGCTGCGCAAACGCAAGGTTATCGTGGCGGTTGGTTCGCTGATTGTTGCCATTGGTTTGGCGATTCCGTATTTCATGCCGACTGCACTGGGGATGATGCTGTATGCAGGTATCGGAGGCGTGGGATATGGCATTTATATCGCCGTCGATCAGGCGCTGAACGTGGATGTGTTGCCGAATGGGGATGAAGCCGGCAAGGATCTAGGTATTCTCAATCTCGCTAACACTGTCGGTCAGGTGATTGCCCCCGTGGTTGCCGGTGCTGTCGTGGTTACCACCGGCAGCTATGCGCTGATTTTCCCCATTGCGGTTGTTGCCGTGTTGGTCGGTGCTGTCGTCATCATGCTTATTAAAAAGGTCGCTTGATATCGAGTAATCCGCAAAGCGTGTCCCTCGGTCACTGTCGACACGCCAATTGTTGCATATGCAGCAGTTGTATATGCAACCTGTTATGCTGTCATGTGTGGAAAAACGGGTAGATGCTGTCGAAGCATTAAGTGAGATGTGGGAGCATGGCCAGTGCAAGCCACCTAGTGTGGCCATCAGAACCGTGCATAACATGGTCAATCGGTATCTTGCGGTCACTAGACCTGAGCGATTGAGTGGAGTGAGCGGCACAAATATTGACATTATTGTCTATATTGCTTGTCATGAAGAAGGTGAAGTTTTCCCACAAGACATCGAACAGCGCTTTGGCATCACTCGTTCGACCTCCAGCCGCGTACTGGCCTTGATGGAGAAAAAGGGGCTAATTGCTCGCGAAACAGTGCAGCGTGACGCACGTCTCAAGTGCATTGTGCTCACCGACAAATCGAAGGCCATTGCCCAAGCTTTGCATGAGAAGGCCAAGCAGATGGAGTGCGTGTTGTTAAAAGGGCTGTCTGAGGATGAAGTCAGATGCTTCATGCACACCTTGGACGTCATGCGTGCCAATCTTGTAGCGACAGGAAAGATGGGCGATGGCAAGCGATATCCGCAGCTTGCCATTAGTGAAGACGCGACAGCAATAACAGAACAAGGAGAACAAGCGAAGTGACCACCACAACAGTCCAGACATCGACCGGGCGGCAGTCCAAACCGCCGGTGCTGCGCACGCTGCTCAAATCGTTGCGCGAATACAAAATGCCAAGCATCTTAACGCCGTTATTTGTTGCGGCTGAAGGCGTGATTGAAATTGTGATTCCCACGATCATGGCCTCGCTTATCGATAACGGTATCAAAGACGGTTCCATGCCTACTGTGTGGAAATTCGGCCTGATTTTGGTGTGTTGCTCGGTTGTCTCCCTGCTGTGCGGCTTCTTGTCAGGGCGATACGCCGCCATTGCTTCGGCGGGCTGGGCCAGGAACCTGCGTCACGATCTGTTCGAGAAAGTGCAGGGCTTCAGCTTCACCAACATCGACCGTTTCTCCACCGGCTCAATCATCACCAGGCTCACCACCGATGTGACCAATCTGCAGAACGCCTACCAGATGATTATCCGCTTAGGCATGCGTGCTCCGGTGATGGTGATTGTTGCCTGGTTGTTCTCCTTCCGCATCAGCCCATCGATTTCGCTGGTGTTCTTGGCGTGCATCCCGATTCTGGGCTTGGGGTTGTGCGGGCTTGCAGTGTGGGTGCACCCTGTGTTCGAGCGCGTCTTCCATACGTATGACGAGCTCAACAACGTGGTCGATGAAAACTTGCAAGGCGTCCGCGTGGTGAAGTCCTACACTCGTGAGAATCACGAGGTTGGCAAGTTCTCGCGCATCTCCGAGCGTATTTTTAAAGACTTTGTTAAAGCCGAGAAGATTATGAGCGGTGAGGTTCCTCTGCTCATGTTTTGCATGTACGCCTCGATGATTCTGATTGCATGGCTGGGCGCGCAGCAGATTGTCGGCTCTGGCAACAATGCTGCCTTTGGTTTAACTGTCGGCGATTTGACTGCTTTGGTGACTTATGCCATGCAAATCATGATGAACATGATGATGCTTGCCATGATTTTTGTAATGGTTATTATTTCTCGCGCTTCTTCCGAGCGTATCTGTCAGGTGCTGGTTGAAGAGAGTACGGTTACTGACCCTGCTAACCCCATCATGGAAGTGTCGGACGGTTCCATCGAATTCGACGGTGTGACTTTCCGCTACTCTGACAGCTCTGAAAAGCCGGTGTTAGATAACATTAACCTGAAGATCACCTCCGGCATGACAGTTGGTATCGTCGGCGGCACTGGTTCGGCTAAGTCGAGTTTGGTGCAGCTTATCGCACGCCTGTATGACGTGAGCGAAGGCTCGCTTAAGGTTGGCGGCCACGATACACGCGAATACGATTTGCAAGTCTTGCGTGATCAGGTGGCTATGGTGTTGCAGAAGAACGTGCTATTTTCCGGCACTATTAAAGAGAACTTGAGGTGGGGCAACCCGAACGCCACAGACGAGGAACTGCGTCATGCTTGCCAGCTCGCGCAGGCAGACGGCTTTATTCAAGAGTTCCCTGACAAATACGACACCTACATTGAGCAGGGCGGCACCAACGTGTCCGGTGGTCAGCGTCAGCGTCTGTGCATCGCGCGAGCGCTGCTGAAGAAGCCGAAGATTCTGATCCTCGATGACTCCACCAGTGCTGTTGACACCAAAACAGACAAGCTCATCCGCGAAGCGTTCCACAGTGAAATCCCCGACACCACGAAGATTATTATTGCGCAGCGCGTCGCTTCTGTTGAAGAATCTGATTTGATTCTTGTTATGGAAGAAGGCCGCATTCTTGCGCGCGGCACGCATGCCGAACTGCTCGAAGAATGCGATGAATATCGCAATATCTACGAATCGCAAACCAAAAACCAGGCCAGCCCTGAGGAATTGCAGTGAGGTCAGGTAAAGCAATGAGCGAAACGAATATGACATTGAACGAAGAAACCAATATGAACACACAACAGCAAGTCGCTGATGGCACTAAGTTCACCCAAGACAAGCCCGCTATGCAGAAAGCGGCGCCAGGAACCACCAAACGCATCTTTGGCTACATCTTCCACTACAAGTGGCAAGTGGCGGTTGTTGTGCTGTGTATCCTGCTGGGGGCTGTTGCCCAAGCTGGCTCGTCGCTGTTCTTGCAAACACTGATTGACGATTACATTTTGCCGCTGGTTGGTGTGCAGAACCCTGATTGGGGCCCGCTTATTCAAGCGTTGGTGCTGATGGGAAGCCTGTATCTCACAGGCATTCTTGCCACATGGTGGTACAGCTGGCTGCTTGTCGGCATCGAACAGGGCGTGCTCAAGGACATCCGCGACGAGATGTTCGCCCATCAGCAGACCTTGCCCATCCGCTACTTCGACACCAACGAGCACGGCGACATCATGAGCCGCTACACCAACGACACCGACACCCTGCGCCAGGCCATCAGCCAATCGTTCCCGCAGATGTTCTCGTCCGCGGTCTCCGCACTGGCCGCGCTGGTCGCCATGATGTGGCTGTCCATTCCGTTCACCGTGTTCATCCTCGTGTTCACCGTCGGGTTGCTGTGGGTCATCCGCGTGCTGGTGAGCCGTTCGGGACGTTTCTTCGTCAAGCAGCAGGAGCATCTGGGCGACGTCAACGCCTTCGTGGAGGAATCCGTCAACGGCCAGAAGGTCATCAAGGTGTTCAACCATGAGGCCGCCACCCAGCGCGCCTTCGACCAAAAGAACGACGAGCTGTATGAAGCCAGCGCCAAGGCGAACATTTATGGCAACGTCACTATGCCGGTGGTCGGCAACCTCGGCTATCTGCTGTATGTGCTGTGCGCTATCTTGGGCGGCATTGCCGGCATTGCGGGCTGGCCAAATCTCGGACTTGCTGGGGTTGGCTCGTTCACGTTGGGCACCATTGTGTCGCTGTTGACTTTGTCACGCTCGTTCGTCAACCCCATCGGTCAGGTCTCCCAGCAGTTCACTATGGTGATGATGGCGCTCGCCGGTGCCTCCCGCATCTTCGCTCTGATGGACGAGGCTGCCGAGGAAGACGACGGTTCGGTCACGCTGGTCAACGTCGAGCTTGCCTCGGACGGCCGCACCATGACGGAAGTCGACCATCCCACAGGTCACTGGGCATGGAAGCGCGAGGAGGGCGACGACGGCACCCGTTCGCTCAAGGCTGCTCATGCGCTGAGCCCGCGTGCCGCGCAAGTGGCGGCGAAGGCCCGCGAAAAGGCCATCACCTCGCCGGATGGACGTTTGACGCTGCTTCAGGGCGACGTGCGCTTCACCGATGTGACCTTCGGTTATGACCCCTCCAAACCGGTGTTGCATGACATCACCTGGTTCGCCAAGCCGGGGCAGAAGGTGGCGCTGGTCGGTGCGACGGGCGCGGGCAAGACCACCGTCACCAATCTGATCAACCGTTTCTATGACATTCAGGAGGGCATGATCCTCTACGACGGCATCTCCGTCAAGGGCATCAGGAAGCCCGACTTGCGCCGTTCGCTGGGCATCGTGTTACAGGACGTGAACCTGTTCACCGGCACCGTGATGGACAACATCCGCTACGGCAAACTTGATGCCACCGACGAGGAATGCATTGCCGCCGCCAAGCTCACCAACGCCGACGGCTTCATCCGCATGTTGCCCAAGGGCTACCAGACCGTGCTCGAAGGCGATGGCTCCGGCCTGTCGCAAGGCCAGCGCCAGCTGATTTCCATTGCGCGCGCCGCCGTGGCCAACCCGCCCGCGATGATTCTGGACGAGGCCACGTCGTCCATCGACACCCGCACCGAGGAAGTGGTGCAAGCCGGCATGGATAACCTGATGAAGGGGCGCACCGTGTTCGTGATCGCGCACCGCCTGTCCACCGTGCGCAACTCCGACGTGATCATGGTGCTCGACCACGGCCGCATCATCGAGCGCGGTTCCCATGACGAACTCATTGCGCAAAAGGGTGAGTATTACCAGCTCTACACCGGTGCCGTCGAACTGGAATAATTTTCGCATCGGCTTCAAATGTCAATCCGCTGTTTCCAACTCGAAATGGCGGATTGATATTTGTGCACTCTTAAGGATTCCCTAATGTTATAGTGTGAACGCCATATAAAGAGGAGAACAGCAGTGAGCAAGTCCACCAATCATGTCTATCCCAAGGCGTCTGTAGGCAACCAGAGCGCCAGCGTCGCACCGAACCCCAGCTTCCCCGAGTTGGAGGAAGAGGTATTGCAGTATTGGGATAAGGACGATACCTTCCAACAGTCCATCGAGCGTCGTCCCTCCGGCGATCACAGCCAAAACGAGTTCGTCTTCTTCGACGGCCCGCCCTTCGCCAACGGTCTGCCGCATTACGGCCATCTGCTCACCGGTTATGCCAAAGACGTGATTCCACGCTATCAGACCATGAAGGGGCACAAGGTCAACCGCGTGTTCGGCTGGGACACCCACGGCCTGCCCGCCGAGCTGGAGGCACAGAAGGAACTGGGCATCGATTCGGTCGACCAAGTCAAGGCGATGGGCATCGACAAATTCAACGACGCCTGCCGCGCCTCGGTGCTCAAATACACCAACGAATGGCAGGACTACGTGCATCGTCAGGCGCGTTGGGTCGATTTCGAGCATGGCTACAAGACGCTGAACATTCCGTATATGGAATCGGTGATGTGGGCGTTCAAGCAGCTGTACGACAATGGCTTGGCCTATCAGGGCTATCGCGTGCTGCCGTATTGCCCGAAGGATCAGACGCCGCTGAGCGCGCACGAGCTGCGCATGGATGCCGACGTATATCAGGATCGGCAGGACACCACCGTGTCGGTGGCCGTCAAGTTGCGCGACGAAGAGGACGCCTACGCGGTCTTCTGGACCACCACGCCATGGACGGTGCCCACCAACTTCGCCATCGTGGTCGGCGCGGACATCGATTACGTCGAGGTGCGCGCAGTCGAGGGCAGGTTCGCAGGCAAGAAGTTCTATATCGGCAAGCCCCTGCTGGGTTCGTATGAGAAGGAACTGGGCGAGAACTACGAGGTCGTGCGCGAACTCAAGGGTTCCGAGATGCAAGGCTGGCGCTACTGGCCGGTGTTCCCGTATTTCTCTTCCGAGCAAGCCGCCGAGGAGGGCAACGTGCCCGGCCCGGAAGGATATCAGATCTTCACGGCCGATTACGTCGATACCGTCGAGGGCACCGGCTTGGTGCATCAGGCACCGTACGGCGAGGACGATATGAACACGCTCAACGCCAAGGGCATCAAGAGCGTGGACGTGCTCGACGCCGGCTGCCGGTTCACCTCGCTGTGCCCGGATTACGAGGGCATGTATGTATTCGACGCGAACAAGCCTATCCTGCGTGATTTGCGCAACGGCGACGGTCCGCTGGCGCGCGTGCCGGAGGAGCAACGCGCCATCCTGTTGCAAGAGAAAAGCTACGTGCACTCCTACCCGCACTGCTGGAGGTGCGCCACCCCGCTGATCTACAAGCCGGTCAGCTCGTGGTTCGTGTCCGTCACCAAGATCAAGGATCGGTTACTGGAACTCAACCAGCAGATCAACTGGATACCGAACAATGTCAAGGACGGCCAGTTCGGCAAGTGGCTTGAGAACGCGCGCGACTGGTCGATTTCGCGTAACCGCTTCTGGGGTTCGCCCATCCCCGTGTGGGTGAGTGACGATCCGAAATACCCGCGCGTGGACGTGTACGGGTCGTTGGAGGAACTTAAATCCGACTTCGGTGACTACCCGCGCGACCACGAGGGCAACGTCAACATGCATCGCCCTTATATCGACGAGCTGACGCGAGTGAACCCCGACGACCCCACCGGCCAGTCGCACATGCGCCGCATCCCCGACGTGATGGACTGCTGGTTCGAGTCCGGCTCGATGAGTTTCGCGCAATATCATTACCCGTTTGAGAACAAGGAAGTGTTCGAGCAGCACTTCCCGTGCGATTACATCGTCGAATACATCGGTCAGACTCGCGGCTGGTTCTATGTGCTGCACATCATGGCCACAGCCCTGTTCGACAAACCCGCGTTCAAGAACGTGATTTGCCACGGCATCGTGCTCGGCTCAGACGGTCAGAAGATGTCGAAACACTTACGCAACTACCCGGATGTCAACGGCGTGTTCGATGACTTCGGTTCCGACGCCATGCGCTGGTTCCTGATGGGCTCGCCAATCTTGCGTGGCGGCAACCTGATCGTGACCGCGGAAGGCATCCGCGATACCGTGCGCCAGGTGATGCTGCCGGTGTGGAGTTCGTATTATTTCTTCACGCTATACGCCAACGCCGCCAATGGTGGCGCGGGCTTTGAGGCTCGTGCGTTGCGTGCCGACGAGGTGGCCGGTTTGCTTCAGATGGATCGCTACCTTCTGGCTCGCACGAGGCTGTTGATCGAGAAGACGCAGCAGGCGTTGGATGAGTTCTATATTTCCGATGCGTGCGATGCGGTCTGCGACTTTATTGACGTATTGACCAACTGGTACATCCGCAACACGCGCGATCGCTTCTGGGTGGGTGACGAGCGGGCGTTCAACACGCTGTTCACCGTATTGGAGGCGTTCATGCGCGTGCTGGCGCCCTTGGCACCGATGGAGGCCGAGGCCGTGTGGCGCGGCCTGACCGGCGGCGAGTCGGTGCATCTGGCCGACTGGCCGTTCCTGGTTGATGAGGCCGGCGGCGAGGCGAGTGAATTGGGCCGTGTGCTGGCGGCCGATCCGGCCTTGGTGGCCGCGATGGAGAAGGTGCGCGAGGTCGTTTCCGGCACGTTGTCGATGCGCAAGGGTGCCCAGATTCGCGTGCGTCAGCCGCTGTTCAAGCTCACCGTGGTGGCGGACAATCCTGATGCCGTCGCCGCGTATGCGGATATCCTGAAGAGCGAGCTTAATGTCAAGAACATCGAGTTCTGCACGTTGGACGGTGCCGCCGCACAGGGCTTGAAGATCGTGAACGAGCTGAAAGTCAACGCCCGCGCCGCTGGCCCTAGACTGGGCAAGCAGGTGCAGTTCGCCATCAAGGCGTCCAAGAGCGGCGACTGGCAGGTGGACGCCGCCACCGGCGCGCCGGTCGTCTCCACGCCGAATGGTGATTTGGCGCTGGTTGAGGGCGAATACGAGCTCATCAACCGCATCGAGGAGGAAAACGCCCACGAGGCCGCCAACTCGGTCTGTGCCGCGCTGCCCACTGGTGGCTTCGTCGTCCTCGACACCGAGCTTAACGACGACCTGATCGCCGAAGGCTACGCCCGCGACGCCATCCGCGCCATCCAGGACGCCCGCAAGGCCGCCAACCTCGATGTCACCGACCACATCGCCCTGACGCTGGCCGTGCCCCAAGCCGACCTCGACAAGGCTCAACAATTCCGCGACCTGATCGCCCGCGACACCCTCGCCGACACCCTCGACCTGCAGCCAGCCGATTCCACCGAGTTGAGCGTCACCGTCGCCAAAGCCTGACCCGCAGTCAGTCGAACCTTTGCACTTAAGTCCCGTTGCTCGCCCCAAGCGACACAACGGGACTTTGCATATCAAAGTGTGGGGTGTCGCTAGGGGGAGGGGGCGTATTCTTAGTGCTGAGTGCAATTGATTTCGAGAGATGGAGAGCTTATGCGCATGAAGCAGCTCAGCAAATATGGTGATTATGCGATTGCGTTGGATATTGGCAACGGGTCGGTTGGTTGGGTTGCGCTGACACCTGACTATCGTCTTGTTCGCGCAAAGGGGCGCGAACTGATTGGAATCAGGCTATTCGATTCTGCAAATACCGCAGAGGGGCGTCGAATGTTTCGTACAACAAGGAGGCGTTATTCTCGTCGCCGTTGGCGTTTAGGTCTTCTGAATGCTCTATTTGATGAGGAGCTGTCAAAAGTCGATCCCGGCTTCTTGACTAGACGCAAGTATTCGTGGGTTCATCCTGAAGATGAGGCAAATGCGGAGCATTGGAGCGCCGGTATTTTGTTTGATGGACAAGAGCAGGATTCCCAGTTCTATCGCAATTACCCGACCATCTATCATCTGCGTAAGAGCCTTATGGAGGATGATGCCCAGCATGATATTCGTGAAGTGTATCTTGCGATTCATCATATTGTAAAATACCGTGGAAATTTCCTTCGTGAGGGTCAGCTGGATGCGACTAATCTCTTTGATGCGGAAGAGCTCTGCAAGCTGATTGAAAAAATAGTTAATCTAGGTAACGCCGATACGGAGTTGAATCAGGAAATCTTGGCCGATACGCAAGGGCTA
Source organism: Parabacteroides merdae (assembly GCA_963623245.1). Classification (GTDB taxonomy): domain Bacteria; phylum Actinomycetota; class Actinomycetes; order Actinomycetales; family Bifidobacteriaceae; genus Bifidobacterium. The sequence goes on along the minus strand of CAVFKU010000026.1, from coordinate 3,438 downwards.
AACGATGCGCTGACTTCTACCAAAGGCTCGAAGTCGAGCAGAGTAGACAAAGCTCTGGAGAACATCGAGGCTAACTCGGAATTGACAGCAGAAGCGAAGAAAATCGTTAAAGCTATCTTGAAAGGGCTTGAAGGTAATAAGCTTGATTTGGCCACGATTTTCTCAAAGAAGGATTTGGAATCAGAGCAGAAGAAGGCGTTGTCTCTTGATTTCACTTCTGCAAATTATGATGCAGACTCTGCAGCAGTCATTAATTCAGGTCTTCTAGAGGAAGAGGAAATCGCTCTTCTTGCGCAGCTTCAGTCGCAATATAGCGCAATCTCTTTGAAACAGCTTCTTGGTGATTCAATCAGCTTGTCCGAATCGATGTGTGCAAAATACGAAAAGCATAAGGAGAACTGGAGCATCATCAAGAAATGCTTGCGCGATAAAGGCAATGCTATGGATGTCAACACCAATTATGGCTATCTGGCCGGCTGGATTTATGATTCCGAAGGTCAGCGCAAGCCAAGAAGCTCTAGTGACAACAGAATGAAGGCCGACAAATATTTCAAACAGCTGATTGAGGGTTCCTCACTCGCCCCCGACATCAAGCAGAGCCTTCTTCATGACATTGAAGAAGGCCAGTTGTTCCCTGTTCAGAGAAGTTCCGACAATGGTGTTATCCCATATCAGCTGCATTTGAACGAGCTGAGGCGCATTATTGCGAAGCAGAGCAAGTATTACCCGTTCCTCGCAGAGACGTTTGAAAAGGAAGGGCGTCAAGTAAACAAGATTGAAGGCTTGCTTGCCTTCCGTGTCCCCTATTACGTTGGGCCGTTGGTTTCGCAAGAACAGTGCGAACACAATGGTGACAATGCCGAGAATCATTGGATGGAGCGAGCCGAAGACGGCATAATCACCCCTTGGAACTTCGATGAGAAAGTCGATAAAGACGAATCCGCTCGGAAGTTCATCGACCGTCTCGTGAGCACGGATACATATCTGTTAGGCGAGACAACTCTGCCTAAGAAGTCTCTGCTGTATCAGGAGTACGAGGTGCTTAATGAGCTGAACAATGTCCGTCTTTCAGTTCGTACAGGGCGGCATTGGCAGGATAGGGATCGCATGCGTCTCGGGCAGAACGAGAAGGAACTTATCATTGAGCGGTTGTTCAAGACGCGCATGATGGTATCCAAAAAGAAAGTCGAAGAGCTTCTGAAGAAGACCTACGGTCGAGACTATGAAGTGTTCGGTCTTGCGGATAACAATAAGTTCTTGAGCTCCCTGTCATCGTATAACAGGATGTGCGGCGTGTTTGGTGACAGGCAGTTCGTGGATTCTCATATGGATCTTATGGAGAAAATTATCGAATTGCAGACGGTGTTTGAAGACAGGAAAACACTTCGTCACCAGCTTGAGATGCTGGATGGCTTGACCGCAGAACAATGTGAGCGACTGTCTCAAACCCATTACACAGGTTGGGGGAAGTTTTCCCGCAGACTGCTCACAGAGAAAAAGGGAAGTTTCAAGATTGGTGATGATTTCGCTCCTCAAGCGCACAGCATCATTGAAGTCCTGCGTGAGACTGACAGAAATTTCATGGAAATTATCCGAGATGAAATCTATGGATTTGACAAGTGGATTGAGGAATTTAACTCAGGCGGGAATAACAGTCAAACGCTTATGGAAGTTATCGACAGTCTCCGCATTTCACCCAAGGTGAAGCGAGGTATTGTCCAATCCGTTCGTGTGATTGATGATATTTCCAAGGCCGTTGGCAGTAAACCAAAGCGCATTTTCTTGGAGATGGCAGATGATGTTGAGGCAAGCGGGCGAACGACTTCACGATTGACACGTCTGAAGAACCTCTATAAGAACGCGAAGCTAGGCCGGGAGTTCAAAGAGATCCATGAATCTCTGAATGGTCAGACGGATAGTGCCTTGCAGGATGATCGCCTTTTCCTGTATTACATTCAGCTTGGAAAAGACATGTATTCCGGTGAGGAGCTGAATATTGCAGAGCTGTCGACACTATATGACATCGACCACATCATTCCCCAAGCGGTGACACAGAACGATTCTCTCGATAACCGCGTTTTGGTCAGCCGTGCGGCTAATGCGCGCAAAACCGATTCCTTCCAATACTTGCCGGAGCTTGTCGATAAGAGGAAGGGTTTTTGGCAGCTGCTGCTGGATGCCCAGCTCATCAGCCGTGTGAAATATGAGCGATTGGTGAGACAAGATGATTTCCATGCGAAAGAGAAAGAGCGCTTTGTGGCCCGATCTCTGGTGGAGACAAGACAGATTATGAAGAACGTCGCAACCATTATGCGAAATCAGTATGGAGACAGCGCTGCTGTGATTGGCTTGAGCTCTTCTCAAACCAAGGAAATGCGTCGATATCTTGGTTTTGCGCGGAAGAATCGTGATATCAACGACTATCACCATGCTCAAGATGCGCTATGCATTGGCGCAGTAGGACAGTTTGCTATTAATAAGGGCTTCTTTGAAGATGGAACCGTTTCCGGCGACGCTGTAAATTCCTACAATCGGTATCTGCAGGATTATCTGCGCAGCTATCGTGAGCGGCTGGCGGATAAAGGTATTAAGCGCGGCAATCCTTTCGGTTTTATCGTCGGTTCGATGCGCTCTCAGAATGAAGACATGCATGTAAACCCGAGGACAGGTGCGATTGTTTGGTCTGAGGAAGATGCGGATTATTTGCGTAAGGTGATGAACTATCGCAAGATCATCGTCACTCAAAAAGTCGGGGACGAATATGGGCCTTTGTATGACGAAACCAGGTATGGAAAGAATGACGCTAAGGGCGCGAAGGGCATACCGTTCGACAAGCGTAAGGAGAACACGGAACTGTATGGCGGCTTTTCCAGTGAGAAGAACGCATACTCGGTGTTGATCGAGTCAAAGAAAAAGGTCCGGCTTGTCAATATTGCAATGAGAGACCTTGCGACGCTGGGTGACAATCCGAACGATGACGCGCTTCGCGAAGTTCTCTGCCGTAAGAAGTCGGAATATGCGAATGCGCGCATACTATTGAGGCATGTTCCAGTCAAGCAGCTTATTCGCTATGGTGGAGCCCTTATGACGATTAAGTCGGCTATGGAGCTGAATAATGCTTGGCAATTATGGCTTGAGAAGCAGGATTATGACAAGCTTGATAGTTATCTCAAGTGTGACAATCCCTCCGTTGAAGATTCCATGTATTTCTTTGATTTGTTTGTTGATTTGTTGGACAAGTATTATCCATGCCATAGATTCGACAAACAAGAGGGAGAGGATGTTAGAAATCGTTTTCTCCAGTTGGAGGCAGTTGAACAGAGGCAAGCCATAAAAGGCATTGTTGATGCTTTGCATGCCGATGCAAAGACAGCAAATTTAAAGTCGCTTGGTTTGTCGGATAGGTGGCGTCGTATGCAGAATGTAAGCGGCTTTGTC
>CAVFKU010000025.1:0-21667 GCA_963623245.1 Parabacteroides merdae | reverse complement strand
CTCCAGGGAGCAAAGCCTGAGCCGTCGCAAACAGACTGATGGGCCGTCGTTCTTGGATCAGCTCAAACCAATCACTGCTACAAAAGCCGGTATATTGAAAATGGCTACCGAGATTCTGCTGCCAGGCCTGCGACCACACGAGCTGGTGACACTCGATTCGCTCTGCCAATTCGCACAGGAACATATCGAACAGACCGGCAATGCAGCGAGCTGGCATCCCGCGAAGTTACTCTCTATGGATGAGCTGAATGACGCCATCACCCAACGGTTCCCCGCCGCTTATCACTCTCACTCACAGTTGGAATCAACACTTGGCGTGCTCGACTTCTCCTATTTCACCGCAGCGAATCATAAGCGTTTCGGAGCAACACCGCTGATCAATGTATCCGACGATGGAAAAGTAGGGTTAAGCACACAGTTCGCCGAAATGCTCGCTTGCGACCGCACGTTCCGCATCTTTTTCGCGGATACGCTGCGTACAGGCCTCATCAATTGCGAAGACCTGTTTAGTGAAGCGAAGGCCAAACAACGCGAGTTGGATCGCGGATTCCTCTATGAACGCAAATACACACTGGCTGATGTACAACGTCTACTCGGCTGGAACAAAGAAATGAACGGCCAGAATGTCGGCGGGTATTTCACACATCGCAAGACCGGCACCATGCCGATTTTCGTCAAATATGCGACAAGTCAGTATGAAGACCGATTCCTTAATCCGCAAGAGATGCGATGGTTCAGCAAGAACGGCCGAACACCACAGTCACCTGAGTTTCAGTGGGTCTACGATGGACTTGACACTTCTGGCTGGCGAGATTCCCATTTTATTCCGTTATTCGTCATGCGCAAGGAAGAAGCCAAGGAAGCCCGGTATTATTACGTCGGCCATATCACGACGCTTAGCGAACCAGCACTCACTGTCAAACCCGATTCCGATGACACCGGAAGAATCAAAGTCACCATCGCCGATTTACGACTGGATCAGCCTCTGGACAGCGAGCTGTATCGCCATCTGACCGGAGAAGCGACAATATAATCAACCGCTGCACATCATCCCGCTGGATGAATGCCTATGCGGTTTGCGGTTTGCGGTCTTAACAATTGAACAACTCTAATAGCCTGAACTACTTTGATTGTTTTCCGCTACCGCTTTAGCTAACCAGAGCATGTATGGAGATGATGTGATCGCGCTGCGGGCCGGTGCCGATTGCGGAGATTCGGCAACCGCTCAGTTCTTCCAGGCGCTTTACGTAAGCCTGGCATGTGGCCGGCAGTTCGTCGAAGCTATGGCAAGTGGAGATATCTTCCGTCCAGCCGGGCATGGTTTCGTAAACCGGCTTGGCAGCGGCGAATGCGGCCTGATCAGTGGGCATGTCGTCGTGACGCACGCCATCGACATCGTAGGCCACACAAATCGGAATCTCCTTCAGGCCGGTGAGCACGTCGAGCTTGGTGAGCACGATGTCGGTCAGGCCATTGACGCGCGCGGCATAACGGTTCACCACGGCGTCGGCCCAGCCGCAACGGCGCGGGCGACCTGTGGTGACACCGAACTCGTGGCCTTGCTGGCGCAACCATTCGCCGGATTCGTCATTAAGTTCGGTGGGGAACGGGCCTTCGCCCACGCGGGTGACGTATGCCTTGGACACGCCGATCACGCGGTTGATGCGCGTGGGGCCAACGCCGGTGCCGGTGCATGCGCCGCCGGCGGTGGGATTAGAGGAGGTGACGAATGGATACGTGCCGTGATCCACGTCAAGCATGGTGGCCTGGCCGCCTTCGAACAGCACTGTTTTACCTTCGTCCAGCGCCTTGTTAAGCACCAGCGAAGTATTGGCAACATAGGGCTTCAGGCGTTCGCCAAGCGCGAGCAGCTCGTCGGTGGTGCGATCCACATCCACGGCGCGACGGTTATACAGCTTGACGAGCATCAGGTTCTTCTGATGCAAGCTGGCTTCCACCTTGTCGTGCAAGTGGTCGGCGTTAAACAGGTCATGCACGCGAATACCTACGCGGTTGATCTTGTCCGCGTAGGTTGGGCCGATGCCGCGGCCCGTGGTGCCGATTTTGCGCTTGCCTAGGAAACGCTCGGTCACCTTGTCGAGCATACGATGATACGGCGTGATGATATGCGCGGCTTCGCTGACCAACAGGCGCGAACAGTCCACACCTCGGCTTTCCAGCCCGTCGATTTCCTCGAAGAGTACTTCCACATCAACAACAACACCGTTGCCAATCACTGGGATAACGTTCGCGTTGATAATGCCGGAGGGCAACAGGTGCAGTGCGTAGGATTCCTCGCCGACGACCACGGTGTGCCCTGCATTGTTGCCGCCGTTGAAACGCGCAACATAATCAACCTTCGTGCCTATCAGGTCGGTCGCTTTGCCTTTGCCTTCGTCTCCCCACTGGGCACCAATCAGAACGATTCCTGGCATATTGCACCTCCAGTGTGCGCGAGCTTTCGCCTTAAGCAGGTTACCCTGTGGCCTAAACCGCAAGATCTCTCGCTATGCGCACTTACGTTCGATTCGTTTAATCCGTTTAATCCGTTCAATCCGCTCGACAGGTTCGATACGCTCGATTCGTTCGATATGTTCGATTTGTTTGATATGTTCGATTTGTTTGATTCGCTCGACAGGTTCGATACGTTCAATTCGTTCGATATGTTCAATTCGTTCAAAATAACAGGTCATTCAGCGCGCTCAATATAGAAGACGGCGGTTTCGCCGTAGTTGCGGTGTTGGGTGACTTGCCAGCCGGTCGGCGGAGCTGGGTTGTCCGAACGTGCGGAACGTTCGAGCATGATAATGCTCTGTTCGCCAGCCAGCCCGTTATCAACCAAATTGCGCAACAGCTGATTGCAATCCTCTGTTGCAAAGGCATACGGCGGATCGATGAATATCACATCGAACGGCTGCACGGCAGAAGAGCCAACGAATTGCTCAGCCCTTTTCACCAACACCTGCACACGCATGTCCGAATCCCATGAACGGTTGCGCCGCAGTTGCGCTACGGTCTTGGAAATCAGCACGGCGGCAGGCTTTGACGATTCCACGGCGACGAGTTCGCGTGCACCACGGCTCAGCGCTTCAATGCCAAGCGCGCCGGTGCCGGCGAACAAATCCAGCACGCGCGCGCCATCCAGCACACCCCATGAGTCGAGGTGCGAGAAGATGGCTTCTTTGGCGCGATCGGTGGTCGGCCGTGTGCCTTGCTTCGGCGTGGCCAATGCCACGCCTTTGAATCGTCCCGAAATCACGCGCATAATCATCAATCTAGCGCCCGAAGCCTACCAACGCCCGAAGCCTACCAACGCTCATCACGAGCTGGTGAGGAACGTCTCGTTGCCGCGCGTGAAATCAAGCACGGCACCGGCAAGCTGCACCTCACCGGCCAGTTCGGGGTCGGCGGCGAGCAGCCGTTCGGCATGGGCGCGAGCGTCGGCGATAAGGTCGGCGTCCTTGATAACGCGCAATAATTTGAGGCTTGATTTGCCGCCCGATTGGGCGTCGCCCAGCACGTCGCCCGCACCGCGGAATTGCAGGTCGGCCTGGGCGATTTCGGCTCCGTCCAGCGAATCGTGAATAACTTCCAGCCGTGCCTCGGCGGGCGAGCCGGCTTCGGCGCGCGAAATCAGGAAGGCCCAACTGTTTGTGCCGCCGCGCCCCACACGCCCACGCAACTGGTGCAACTGGCTCAAGCCATATCGGTCAGCATCGAAGATCACGATGCAACTGGCTTGTTTAACATCGACGCCCACCTCGATGACGGTGGTGGCGACGAGCACTGGCGTGACGCCGGAGGCAAAATCGGCCATAACTTTCGTTTTGACATCGTCCTTGTCACGCCCAGTGAGCGTGGCAAAACGAATATCTTGGAATTGCGGCAATTTTTGCAGGCGGCCAGCAATTTCAGTGACGGTGTGCAATGGTGGGCGCGTTTCACCAGTCGATGCGTCTTCCGAAGTCGCATAGGGGTCAAGATCTATATCGGCGGAAATGTTGTCTTGTTTGACTTCATCCTCATCGGTCGGATCATCGATACGCGCGCACACAATATAAGCCCGCTCCCCCGCGTCGATACGCGCACGAATATGCGAGAACATGTGCGCCATAGTGCCGCCGTCCGCCTCATTCACCACCACGGTGCGAATCGGCTTGCGCCCACCGGGCAGTTCGGTGAGCCAGGAGATGTCGAGATTGCCGAACCAGGTCATGGCGGCGGTGCGCGGGATGGGCGTGGCCGTCATCACCAGCAGATGCGGCGTGGTGCCGTCCGTTGGCATGGCGTGCAACGATTCGCGTTGCTCGACACCGAAACGGTGTTGTTCGTCGATAACGACAAGAGCAAGGTTCGTGGCTTGGAAGGTCTTGGAGAAAGCCGCGTGCGTGGCAACAATGATGCTCGGCTCACCACTGGCCGCTTGGGCGAGCGCCTTGCGCCGCGCGGCGAGTTTCATGCCGCCCGTCAGCAAGATGACTGGAATGGCGGAATTACTCTCAAACGCCTCAACCATCGAGCGAATCGTTTCGGCATGCTGTTCGGCCAACACCTGCGTGGGCGCGACAAGCACGGCCTGATAGCCCGCACCAACAGCTTGCAGCATGGCCGTGATAGCCACCACGGTTTTGCCGGAACCCACCTCACCTTGCAACAAGCGTTGCATCGGACGATCCTGAGCCATGTCGGCCGCGATGTCGTCAATCACCTCGCGCTGGCCGTCGGTGAGCTGGAAGGGCAATGAAGCAATGAACCTGTCACGCAATGAATCGGCCGCAAGAGTGCACGGATGCGCGGTGGCGGCCTTAGCGTTGCGGCGTGTGCCCAACAGTGCAGTTTGACACACGAGCGCCTCCTCGTAGCGCAGTGTGGCGATGCCCTGATGGAACGCCTTGACCGAATCGGGCTCGTGAATAGCACGAAACGCCTCGGCGCGGTGCAACAAGCCGCGTTCGGCGCGTATTGTTTCGGGAAGAACATCGGGGATAGCCTCGGCCAGTGTGCCAGCAAACCGCTCCTCATCATCCGCCTGCTGCACGGTAATTTCATCGGTGCTGGGGGCAACCATATCACGCCCGCCGAGCGCCCAGAGCAAAGAAACGATGGTTTCATGGATGCGTTCGCTGGAGAGCCGCGACGAAGCATGGTACACGGGACGCGGGCGACATACGCGCGCTAAGCCCTCATCCATGGAGGCAACGTCATATGAATGCGCCGCATCGTTCGACTGCGCTGGGGTCGGTGCCACGGTGAGAATATCTGGGTGTGTGAACTGCAACTGCCCCATGTATTCGCTGGGCGCGCCGGAAACGACCAGGCTGGCACCGGCCACAAGGCGCATCGCCATCCAGTCGACATAGCTTTTCCGTCTGGAGAAGAACACCAGTCGCGCCACGCTACCAGCCACGCCACGCGAGGCGGCGAACGCGGAATCATCCACCACTACCTCAAAACGATATCCATGTCGGGCGTTCATCGGCACAACGCGAGCCGACCGCACCACGGCGGCGAACGCCATCGCCTCACCGACGCGCGCCTCGCGCACCGCACACGCAGGCACTGGGTCGGTGACGCGAAAGGGGTAATAGGTCAGCGCGTCGCCCACCGACGCAATGCCAAAGGATTTGAGCGCGGACACACGCCGTTTGTTCGCCAGCAATGCAGCGAGCGGGGTGTCCAACGAGATGCTCATGGGTTCCATCTTATCCTCGCCGACGATTCGCCCCACTCAAGGGGCATATATACAAGAGGGGCACATATACAAGCCCGCATTCTTAAGCCAGCGATATAACCCATAAATCACATACTGAAAATTGGCGAAAAGTTGTCCCACTGAGCCATCACAATGGAATTCATGGAAATGCGATCTGCAAAATTGATGAATGGACGTGTGTTCGCGGGTGCCCGTGCCCTCTATCGTGCCGCTGGCGTGAAAGGCGAGGATTTCGGCAAGCCGATTATCGCCATTGCCAACTCTTTCGACGAGTTCCTGCCAGGTCATGTGCACCTGAACAAGGTGGGGCGTTTGGTCTCCGAGGCAATTCAGGAAGCGGGCGGTATTCCGCGCGAATTCAACACAATGGCCGTAGACGACGGCATCGCCATGGGCCACACCGGCATGCTCTATTCACTGCCCAGCCGCGACATCATTGCCGACACCGTGGAATATCAGGTGAACGCGCACTGCGCCGACGCATTGATCTGCATTCCGAACTGCGACAAAGTGGTGCCCGGCATGCTCATGGCCGCGCTGCGCCTGAACATCCCCACCGTGTTCGTCTCCGGCGGGCCGATGGAGGCCGGCGTCACGGTGATGCCCGACGGCACCGTGAAGAAGAACACCGACTTGATCGACGTAATGTACGCCTCCGCCGACGACAGCCTGGACGAAGCGGATCTGCTCGCCTATGAGAAGACTGTGTGCCCCACCTGCGGCTCGTGCGCCGGCATGTTCACCGCCAATTCAATGAACTGCCTGACCGAGGCCATCGGCTTGGCCCTGCCCGGCAACGGCACCATTCTCGCCTCCCATGCCTATCGCAAGGATCTGTTCAAGCGCGCCGCCGAGCAGGTGGTCAAGATCGCCAAGCAGTATTACGACAATGACGACGATTCCGTGCTGCCGCGCTCCATCGCCACCAAGGAGGCTTTCGAGAACGCCATGACGATGGACGTGGCTATGGGCGGCTCGACCAACACCGTGCTGCACATTCTGGCAATGGCGCAGTCCGCCGACGTGGACTTCACCTTGGACGACATCGAGCGCATCTCGCACACCGTGCCGTGCATCTGCAAGGCTTCCCCTTCGGGCGAGTGGGAGATTTCCGACGTGCATCGCGCCGGCGGCATCACCGGCATTCTGGGCGAACTCGACCGTGCCGGCAAACTGCATCGCGGCGTGCATTCCATTGATTACAAGACTCTTGAGGCCAAGCTCGCCGACTGGGACATCATGCGCGAGACGTGCACCGAGGATGCTAAGCAGATGTATCTGGCCGCACCCGGCCACATCGTCTCGCCCGATCCGTTCACACACACCACGCTGTTCGATTCGCTCGACCGCGACCGCGAGAACGGCGCCATACACGATGTCGAGCATCCGGCCGTCACCGAAGGCGGACTGGCCGTGTTGCGCGGCAACCTCGCACCCGACGGCTGTGTGGTCAAAACCGCCGGCGTACCGAAGGAGATTTGGACGTTCCGCGGGCCCGCTTTGGTGGTCGAATCGCAGGAACAGGCCATCGAAGTGATTCTGAACGACACGTTGAAGCCAGGCATGGCGCTGGTGATTCGCTACGAGGGCCCGAAGGGCGGCCCAGGCATGCAAGAAATGCTCTATCCCACCTCGTTCGTCAAGGGCAAGGGCATCGGCAAGCAGGTTGCCATGCTGACGGATGGCCGTTATTCCGGCGGTTCCTCCGGCCTGTCTATTGGCCATATCGCCCCCGAAGCGGCGAACAAGGGTCCGATTGCGCTTATCAAGAACGGCGACATCATCACCATCGATATCCCGAATCGCAGCATGAATGTGGAACTGAGCGACGAAGAACTGGCTCAACGCCGCGCCGAGCTGGAAGCGGGCGACGGTTATGTGGCGCACCGCGACCGCAAGGTAAGCCAGGCGCTTAAGGCCTATGCCGCCTTCGCCCGTTCCGCCGACAAGGGCGCCACGCGAGATCCCGAGCTGATCGACAAGCTTTCTGGCTTGGCCTGATGCGTATAGGACGGCGATTCCTCACCTTTCCGGCTTTGTCTCCTCACCTTTTGTCTCCTCGTCTTTTTAAGACGGGGAGACGGGGAAGCAACGTTATATGAGATATGGGGCAACGTTATATAGGCCAAATGCCATATAACCCTATAAACCCATATAGCCGCTATTGCTGCATAACACACTATGCTTGCTACATCAATGGGTGTATCGTTTGACGTATGACGACGATGAAGGAAATCGCCCAGCGCACAGGCGTATCTGTTTCGACGGTATCGCTGGTGATGAACCACCGAGACACAGGCAGAATCAAGCCTGAAATCGCCGAGCGCGTCAGGCAAGCAGCCAATCAGCTTGGCTATCAAGTCAACCCGATGGCGCGATCTTTAAGAACCAACAGCACGCGTATCATCGGCTTCATCAGCGAGGAAGTGGCGACCACACCATACGCAGGTGGCATGATTCTGGGTGCGCAAAGCGCTGCCAATCGGCTTGGATACATGCTCATCACTGTCAGCATCGACGGCGGAATGGATGAAGCTGAGGAAATCGCCGCCCTCAAACGCTACGGCGCCGACGGCTTCCTGTATGCGAAGATGTCAAACCGCGTCACAACAATCCCTGAACAATTACACGATTGCCCTGTTGTATTGACCGATGCCAGTGACCGAAACGGAAGTACGCCCAGCGTCGAGCCGGACGAATTCGCCATCGCTCACGACGCAACCACATATCTCATCAACGCCGGATGTCAACGCATCGCCTATGTGGGATGCGACCTGACAGATGACGGAACAACCAAGCCTGTTGTCGCCCAAAAGGGGCGTCTTGCCGGCTATCGCGCGGCCTTGCAAGACTCTGGGCACACCTACAGCGAACACCTTGTAGTAAATGTGCTCAACAACGGGCCGGCCCTCAAGGCGGTGGAAGAACTCTTTGAGCGCGAACGGCCGGATGGTTTCTTCTGTTTCAACGACGCGCGCGCTTGGTATGTGTATGAATGCGCGGCGCGGCGCGGGCTTGCCGTCGGCAAGGATATTTCCGTGGTGGGCGTCGACAACCATCGCGTGCTTGCTGAAACGCTTGCACCTCGACTGACCACAGTGGAATTGCCGCATTTTGAAATGGGGTATTGGTCGGCCGTCAAACTGATTTCACTGATTGAACAGCGCCCGCTCGACGACTTCGATTGGCCTGAGACCTCTGCCCTACTGCCGCCGCTTGACGCACCGATTCCGGCGAAGATTCACTGCACCCTCATCGAAAAAGATTCCGTCGCCCGCCACTGAAGCGACACGCCGAATTCCATCACCATCTCAACCATCTCAACCGTATCGCAAGGCGGTAAACAGCAGTAAATCAGCTGTTTGACAAAACCAACCCATAAATGGCTCAGTTACTGTAATCAATCGTTTGACGTAAAACGATTGACGCTCTATACTTAATAACCAAGATTCCTCCCAACTGCACAGCAGCACGAAGGAGAATCTCCCTGAAACGAAATACACAGTGCCCGCACAGTTGCGGAGCCCAAACATAGGGAAACGGAATAAGACAATGGCTAGCAAATCAACTTGGAGGAATCCCTCCTACCTGCAAAGCTCTTTCGGCATCTTCATGTTCTTCTGCTCCTGGGGTATCTGGTGGTCATTCTTCTCCAGATGGCTCACCGACCCAACCCACGGCCTGGGCATGAGCTCCGCCGAACAAGGGCAGATCTACTCCATCAACTCACTGGCCACACTGATTATCATGTTCGCCTACGGCACGATTCAGGATCAGCTGGGCATCAAACGTAAGCTCGTTATCGTTATCTCCGCCATCGCGGCGTGCGTCGGCCCGTTCGTGCAGTTTGTGTACGCCCCGATGTTGACCGCCGGCGGCTCCACCCGTTACATCGGCGTGCTCATCGGCTCCATCGTGCTGTCCGCGGGCTTCATGGCGGGCTGCTCGCTGTTCGAAGCCGTCACCGAACGCTACTCGCGTAAGTTCGGCTTTGAATACGGGCAGTCGCGCGCCTGGGGTTCCTTCGGCTACGCCATCGTGGCGCTGTGCGCCGGATTCCTGTTCAACATCAACCCGATGCTCAACTTCTGGGTCGGCTCCATCTGCGGCCTCGGCATGCTGTGCGTCTATGCGTTCTGGATTCCGTCCGAACAGAAAGAGGAACTCAAGAAGGAAGCGAATCCGAACGCCGCACCCACCAATCCTTCCTTCAAGGAAATGCTTGCCGTCCTCAAGATGCCTACGCTGTGGGTGCTCATCGTGTTCATGCTGCTGACCAACACCTTCTACACCGTGTTCGACCAGCAGATGTTCCCGAACTACTACGCCTCCCTCTTTGCCACCACCGAAATCGGCAATGCCACCTACGGCACGCTCAACTCCGTTCAGGTGTTCGTTGAATCCGCCATGATGGGCGTTGTGCCGATCATCATGAAGAAGATTGGCGTGCGCAATGCGTTGCTGCTCGGCGCGTTCGTGATGTTCGCCCGCATCGGCTTGTGCGGCGTGTTCCACGACCCAGTGAGCGTGTCCGTCGTCAAGATGTTCCACTCCATCGAAGTGCCGCTGTTCTGCCTGCCGGCGTTCCGCTACTTCACCCTGCACTTCGACACGAAACTTTCCGCGACCTTGTACATGGTGGGCTTCCAGATCGCCTCGCAGGTCGGTCAGGTAATCTTTTCCACCCCGCTGGGTGCCCTGCATGACAATCTCGGCGACCGCCCGACCTTCTTCACCATCTCGGGCATCGTGCTGGCCGCGTTAGTTTATGGCTTCTTCATTATCAAGAAGGACGATCAGGAAGTCGGCGGTGACCCGTTCTACACCGATAAGCAGCTCAAAACCATGAAGGCCACCGAGGCCTGACGTCGGCAGTAAGCAACACTCAATAGAAAGGCGATCAACGATGAGCGACTTCACCCCGAACGAACCTGTCCTCACCCCCATCAAAGACCACGCCGCCGAACTCGCCAAAGCCGAAGCAGGCGTCGCCGACATGGCGGCCAAGCGCAACAACCGCTGGTACCCGAAATTCCATATCGCCTCCAACGGCGGCTGGATCAACGACCCGAACGGCTTGTGCTTCTACAAGGGGCGCTGGCACGTGTTCTATCAGCTGCACCCCTACGGCACTCAGTGGGGGCCGATGCACTGGGGGCACGTCTCCTCCACCGACATGCTGCACTGGCGCCGCGAGCCGATCATGTTCGCCCCCTCACTCGAGCAGGAAAAGGACGGTGTGTTCTCCGGCTCCGCGGTGATCGGCGACGACGGCAAACTCAAGTTCTATTACACCGGCCACCGCTGGGCCAACGGCCACGACAATACGGGCGGCGACTGGCAGGTGCAGATGCTTGCCGAGCCGGACAACGACGAACTAACTTCTGCCACCAAACGCGGCATGATCATCGACTGCCCCACCGAACAGGTGGATCACCATTACCGAGACCCGAAGGTGTGGAAAACTGGGGACACATGGTATATGACCTTCGGTGTCTCCTCGGCCGAAAAGCGCGGCCAGATGTGGCTCTTCTCCTCTCACGATATGGTGCGCTGGGAATATGAGCGTGTGCTGTTCGAGCATCCTGACCCGAACGTGTTCATGCTTGAATGCCCAGACTTCTTCCCGATTCAGGACGCTTCGGGCAACGAGAAGTGGGTGATCGGCTTCTCGGCCATGGGTGCGAAGTCTTCCGGCTTCATGAACCGCAACGTCAACAACGCCGGCTACATGATCGGCACTTGGAAGCCGGGCGAGGAGTTCAAGCCCGAAACCGAGTTCCGTCTGTGGGATTGGGGGCATAATTATTACGCGCCGCAATCATTCAACGATGGCAAGCGTCAGATCGTCTATGGCTGGATGAGCCCATTCGTCGAGCCGATTGCCATGCAGGATGACGGTTGGTGCGGCAACCTGACGCTGCCGCGCGAAATCACGCTGGGCGCCGATGGCGACCTACACACCGCGCCGGTGGCCGAGATGGAGGGGCTGCGCGCCAGCACCGTCGACTTCGGTGAGACCATGTTGCCTATCAGCGCTGAGCAGGTGCTTTGCGACGATGGGCAAGCCGTTGAAATCGAGATGACCATCGACCTGGCCGCCTCCACCGCCGAGCGCGCCGGATTGAAAGTGCATGCCAGTAAGGACGGCGCCTATACCTACGTGGCATTCGACGCACAAATCGGCCGTGTGGTGGTCGACCGTCAGGCCAATGCGCAAGGCGATCGCGGCTATCGCGCAGCTCCGCTTTCAGAAGACGAGCTGGCTTCAAGCGAACTCAAGCTGCGTGTGTATGTGGATCGCGGTTGCGTGGAGGTGTATGTGAACGACGGCCGTCAGGTCATGAGCTCCTATTCATATGCCTCAGAAGGGCCGCGAGCCATCAAGCTCGTCGCTGAATCCGGCTCGCTCACACTCAAGGATCTCAAGCTTCACCACCTCAACTCCATCGGGTTGGAGTGATCCTTTCATTATCGGCAAGATTCCTCGCTTACCGCTGCCCCGCTCGCAATAACAAAGAGGGAGCATGCCCCGCTCGCAACAACAACGTGCGGGGCATGTCACCTAAGATAACGAAGAGCGTCGGGCAGGCGCACCTTTTATACTGGGAGGTTGGAACGATAACCTTGGCCGACGGGCGCGCAGGCTCCTCACCTTACTGCTCAACGCCCCGGCCTTACGTCAAGGAAATAAGGTGACATGATGGCGAGCGCAAATAAACAGGCCTCAACTCCCGTGACTCAGCAGGAACACACAGAGCAGAAACACACTGGGCAAGAACACGCCAAGCAGGAACGCACTACCAGAGCCATGCTTCGCCGCTTCCTACCCACTATCATCGATGCTGTCGTGCTGCTTAGCCTTTGGGAAGTGTGGGCTCGCCTTGCTTCCGATTCACCCGCGGTGGCAAACAACCCCAGTCTCAAGCCCGTCGCCCCCAGCGAGATTCTCGCCGCCACCGTGCGCACATGGCCCACGCTGTGGCCCGCCGCCAAAGCCACGGCCTACGAAGGGTTCGTCGGGTTCGCAATCGCCGTGGTGCTGGGAGTGGTGTTCGGCATGCTGTTCCATTGCTCGCGTATGCTCGCCGCCGCATGCTCCCCGCTATTGGCCGCCGCACAAACCCTGCCGCTGATCGCCATCGCGCCATTGTTCCTGATCTGGTTCGGTTTCGAGCCGGCGGGCAAGGTCGCAATTGTGGCGTTGTTCGGCCTGTTCCCCATCGCGGTGCAGACGATGCGCGGGCTCGACGCTGTGCCTGTCTTCTATTCCGATGTGGCCTTGACCTGCGGGGCGACGCGCGCATGGACGCTGTGGCATGTCAAACTGCGCGTGGCCGCACGACAAATCTTCGGCGGGATGCGCATCAGCGCCGCCTATGTGTTCGCCACGGCGGCCACCGCCGAATACCTCGGCGCGCGCGGCGGCTTGGGTATCTGGCTGCAGTCTGCCTATAACTCGTTCAACACGCGGCTGGTGTTCGCTGCCACGCTGGTCATCATCATCATGACGGGACTGCTCTTGCTGACGATAAGCCTAGTCGAGCGGCTGATGTTGGGCCCCGCGCGGGATGACGACAATCCCGACGCCGGCCAGTGATGCCGCAATTCTCACAATTTGCCGTATTTCGTCACGCGCCCGCATATAATGGCAATCGCTGTTACAGCCAATGTGTGGCAAACCGGCGGGCTCATACGTCGGGGGCATTGGACGAGCGGGGCTAAGCCCTTGCATATCGTTTTCTGCCCGAATCCTGCTCGCAGCACATCCCTAGAAAACGATAACGAAGCTTGGATTCAAGGGAAATCGCCATGCATATTCGATATATCAGCCGCGCCTGCAACCCACTGGCCGCATTCGCAACCAACCCACTGACCGTATTCGCAACCAAGGCACTCGCCACTATCAGCACCATAGCCATACTGTTCGCCGTGGCCGCTTGCGGCCAAAGCAACGACACTGCCGATACCAGCGCCTTGAAGAAGGTGACGTTCATGCTGTATTGGACGCCGGACACCAACCATATCGGCATCTATGTGGCCAAGCACAAGGGCTGGTTCAAGGATGCCGGTATCGACATCGACATCGTGCCCGTGGCCCAAGCTGGCGGCGAACAGGCGGTCAACAATGGTCAAGCCGACTTCGCGCTGACCACGCTGACCAATGTGAGCACGTATGCCATCAAGGGCGCAAAACTTAAAGAGGTCATGCAGGTGCAGCAAAAGCCCAGTGCCATTTGGTGTTCGCTCGCCTCCAATACCGCCATCACATCCCCCAAGGATTTCGACGGTAAGACCTTCGCCACGTTCGGCTCCAACGAATCGGACGCCGTGGTGCGCCGCATGATCCAGACCGACGGCGGCACAGGCGAGTTCGACAAGGTGACGGTGGGCACTTCCACATTCCAGACGCTTTCTAGCAGCAAGGCCGATTTCGGCGGATTCTATTCGACATGGGAGGGTGTGCAGGCCGATATGGAAGGGCCGGCTCTCACCTGTTTTGCGGAACCCGATTACGGCGTGCCTGGCAACGCGGACTCCATCGGCATCATCACCAGCGACAAGCTAATCAAAAGCAACCCCGCCTTGGTGAAGAAGTTCGTGGCCGCCGCGCAGAAGGGCTATCGCTTCGCATATGAGCACCCCGACAAAGCCTCTGAACTACTAGTCGAAGAAGCCTCGGACGTGAATCTCGACATTGATTTCGTCAAGAAAAGCATGAAATTCATTGTCGATGGACAATATTGGGGAGACCTAACCAAGATCAAGGACGGCTCGTTCACTCTCGGCACCATTGATTTCAGCGGCACACAAGCCTATTTCGACTTCCTAGCCCAAGAAGACGCCTATAGTGACGCTGACGGCCAAACGGTGCACACCGCGCCGCAGTCCAAAGACCTCGCCACCAACAAATTCTTAAGCAAAGGGTAAGGTCTTCGTGCGGCTCTTGAGCAAAGAGTAAGTTCTTCTGCGGCGCTTAAGGCATGAGGTAAGCCGCTTTATGCGGTGCCGAATCGGCGGTCGCGGTGGATGTAGTGGTCGATGGAACGCCACAGCACCTCGCGGCCGCAGTCGGGGAAGAGTTCGGGCACGAAATCAAGTTCGGCATAGGCGGCTTGCCACGGCAGGAAGTTGGAGGTGCGCTGTTCGCCCGAGGTGCGAATCACCAGATCACAGTCGGGAATGTCGGGGTTATATAAGTGCTCGGCCACCATCTTCTCGGTGACGCGCTCGCCGCCGATGCGCCCCTCGCGCACTTCTCGCGCAATGGCGGCACAGGCGTCGGCGATTTCGGCGCGCCCGCCGTAGTTGATGCAGAACACCACGTCGATGGTCTTGTTGTGCTTGGTGCGCTCCATCGCCACTTCAAGCTCGTCGATCACCGATTTCCACAGCTTCGGGCGGCGACCCGACCAACGCACACGCACACCCCATTCGTCCATCTGCGCCACGCGACGGTGGATGATGTCGCGCGAGAAGCCCATCAGGAAACGCACCTCTTGGGGGCTGCGCTTCCAATTCTCGGTGGAGAAGGTATAGAGGCTTAAGTAACGCACGCCCGCTTCGATGGCACCCGCGATGGTGTCGAACACCACGGGCTCGGCGGCCTGATGGCCGTTGGTGCGCACCAAGCCGCGCTCCTTGGCCCAACGCCCGTTGCCATCCATAATCACCCCCACATGGCGCGGCACCTTACCTTTGGGGAAATCGGGGATGCGCGCAGGATCCGAAAAGGGGGCAGCGGGAACGCTCAGCGACGTATAGTCCACGTGTTCAAAAGCCATATGTCACAATCTAGCAACCGCGCCGAACGACTAGGCAATACGCAGCGAACGTAAGGGGCGTTCGAGGTAGTATTCGGCCCAATCCTCAACGATGCGCGAGGCCTCAGGCAGCGGCTCCGTGAAGCCTTGAAGCGCCACCCAATCGCCGTTCAGTAGCGCTTCCAGTTGGCGCAGCACCGGTTGGGCAACACGATGCGATTGTGTGGTATGGTCGTTCGCGCACATCGAGCCACCATCGGGCACGGAGAAAAACGCCACATCCGTCCCGCCACACACCACGCATGAGGCAATCCTCGGCGTCCATCCCGCCAGCGACAGGGCACGCATCACGTATGACGCCGAGATGAGCCGAGGCGCGTGGGCATGGTTCGCCAGCGCGTTCAAAGCTCCGGCAAGGAGCCGGTATTGCCCGTCGGCCCGCTCGTTTTCAGCGGCAACCAGCTTGTCGGCGGTTTCGGCGATGACATTCGCCGCTGAATACGCCTCAAAATCGGCGCTGATTGGCGCAGCGTAGGCGGCCAGCGATTCCGCCTGCGAGATCACGTCCAGCGAGCGCCCTTGAGCTATTAGCAGGTCGGCGCGCATGAACGGCTCAAGCCGCCCCCCGAAACGCGATTTGGAACGCCGCACCCCTTTGGCGACGGCGCGTACCTTGCCGTGGGAGCGCGTGAGCAGGGTGATGATGCGGTCGGCCTCACCGAGCTTGGCGGTGCGTAGCACCACGCCTTCATCGTGATATAACGCCATCGCTCATCTCCCCTCGCCACACCCACTATTCTACATTTCTCGTCTCACCCCGCTCATTGCGATTTCGAGCAAAGCGAGCGCAACTGAGCACTGTTAGGAAATCTTGGGTGTAAGGCTGGTGACGTCGTGAGTTGAATGACGTGATTAGTGGCGATGGCGGGATCGCGCGTGAGCGAGGCGAGCGCGAGCGGCATGAGCGGCATGAGCAAGTCGTGCGCGCGCGTGAGCGAAGCGGCGAGCGGAACCACCAGAGCGAGAACCACCGCGGCCGCGGCCACGCCCGCCGCCGGAGGCACGGGCTGGGGCTAGCGCGAGGTAAGCGCGGCGCTGGTGATTGAGGCCGTAAGCAGCCCAACTGGAGAAGGTGAGCATCAGGCCAGCAGCCAAGAGCAACAAGGGCACGCGCCAGCCAGCAGCAGGCAAATCGAAGCCGGCAATATTCACCACCGCAGCAACGCGCTTGTACAAAGGCACATCGGCGTAATCGCCCGTGCCAGCCAGAGGCACAGCCTCTTTAATAGCGTGCACCGTGCCTGCAGTCATGACCTGGGTAGGCCCCACACATCCGTAATCGTAGGGGGTGTTCTTGTTATAAGTGCATACACCACCCTTTGTACCTGTGAACGCAGGTGAGCCAATGGTGGAATCCATTCCTGAAACGTAATCACTGATCTTAAACATCCACTGACCTGTGTTGCGTATGTATTTTGAGCTGGGAGCCTTGACCTGGATGAGCGCAAACCACTCACTGCGTGGGCCAGCATCTTCACCATAGACAGAATAATTGATGGGCAAAGTAATCTCGCCGGCCTTATGCCTATCGACAGCTGTTGAGTCAAAACTCTTGTACTCGTCCATGGTGAGATTATCGCCACTCGAGTTATATGTGTTCCCCACACCTCGCCATTGCGCAACTCCAGTGTGACCTGAGATTGTTTCAGTCGTCACCTTTGTTGCCTCGCTTGACCCTCCATTCTTCATTTGTTTGGCGGTGGGAATGCGCACATAATTGCCATCAACCTGAATAACTGGACGCCAGTAGCCTGTTTTACCATCCTTTACCACGCCGTTTTCACCGGCTTTACCAGTGCCATCATCGTTGCGCAGAACGATATCATCTGCTGTTGGATCGCGTTTAACTGAGGCATAGTCCCACATAAACAACTGGAACACCGCACCGTTCTCCAAATCAGTCCCATCAGACGTTTCTGTGCGAATGGAGAATGACGGCGTGGAGTTATCAGTCCACTGAGCATAATAGGACGTGCCCACCTTCAGCGCATAAGCGGAAGTATTGGTGCTTCCAGTAGTAACGTACATGCGCAAATTGGTCTTGTCGCTATTGGAAGGATTCTGCCTGCCTTCGGTACTATTGCGAGTTTTATCTAACGTCCAGCCTTTGAACAGATACTGGAACACCGTTTCATTCGACTTGTCTTTGAGACGCCGCCACGGCAATTCCATAGTCGCCGAACCCGAGGTCGGCACGCGCGTGTTGTCGAACAGATAATGCCCGCGGAACAGCCAACTGTTGTTCACATTTGTAGTGAACACGTCGCTGGACTTGGAGTCATAATCGTAGCCGCAATCTGTTTTCGCAGTGTCGTCAGCCGCGCACACGTTGGTCTTGTAAGAAATTTTCTCACTCTCTTGCAGTTCAAGACGATAATAGCCGACCATCATCTGCCCCGCGCCGTACGTGCCAGTGGTCAGCGTGGTGGGCTTTGACGCACCAGGATTGGCCTTGCTGGCATACATTTTCGACAGGTTGTTGCGAGTGCAATACTCACTCGAACCCGCGCCAGCTGTCTCGGCAGTGGCTATGGCCGAACACACGTTGTCGCTGACCAGATTGTGCGTGGTGTTCGCGCGCGAAGTCCACCCGCCATTGCCATTGCTAATGTATTGCGTGGTGACTGTTTTCGGCAAGAACCCAGCGCCATTCTGCTTGTTTGTGCCCTTATATGCCGGATACGTGCTGGCATACCAGTCGCCCGACGAAGCGTTTGAGCCTGCCGACACGATCACCAGATACGCGGTCTGCTCCACTGCCGTGCTGGTTCCAGCCGTGGCCGACCACCCTTGTGAGAACAGGTTAGTGTTCGTAATGCTGCCTGTTTGCACATAGCCCGTCACATAGCGTGTTGCTGCCTCATAATCTGTTTGCGAGGTCCAGCGCGCTTTAAGCACTATGCCTGTTGTCTGCGAGGTCATGGAGGCCAGATAATTCTGAACGTTGATTCTCTGGCCTGGGTACACCACTAAGCTTTTGCCGTCGCCTCCTTGGGATTTCTCATCTTTCGGGTCGCCGTCCAGCGCGGTGACGCTGACGAGACTACCTGGATCGTTATTTTCTTTGAAGTACACCTTCCAATACAGGAAGAACTTCTTGCCACCGTTGATGCTGGGGCGGCGCGAATCCACTTGCAAGTTGGAGGCAAGTTCCGCTGCGCTATACACGTTTTCGCTTTGCTCGATAGTGGAAGGCTTTACTTCCCCTTCGTTGTCGCCCACCTTGATCTCGCCCTCGTCGTCCGCCGCGTATTCAACGGTGTAATTGACAGCTTTCACGTTGCGCAGGGAGAATCGGTAGGCGAGGGAAGGGTCAACGTTTGCAGCGCTTGCTTCGTACGTGCCTGTTTTGGGGGCGAGGTTGCAATACATGTAGCCGTCAGTGCCGTAACGGCACTCGCCGCCATTGTTGTCGCTTAAGTTAAACACACCCTTGTTGCCGCCCACCTTCCAGACTTTGCGGCTGTCTTGTATCTTATTGGTCTCTTCGAATTGGGACGCGTCGAGCAGTGTGCCGGAAGTGGTTGAGCGCGGTGGAATGATTTTGAATTGTCCACTGCCTGTAATGCCTGTAATTTTGCCTGCAACATCGCCGGAGTCTGGAGTTTCTTGAACATACATGCCTCCGCCATAGAAGTCTACGTAGCTGCACGTTGTGTCTGTATATGAAT
This sequence comes from Parabacteroides merdae, assembly GCA_963623245.1. GTDB lineage: Bacteria > Actinomycetota > Actinomycetes > Actinomycetales > Bifidobacteriaceae > Bifidobacterium. Next base: position 2,459 of record CAVFKU010000025.1, on the reverse strand, counting down.
TGGTTGCGCAGGGTATGAATCGGTAGCCTGCGGCTACTTTGAACCGAATCACGAGGGCTGTCTTGTTTCCCATGCTGGTGTAGTCAGCGAACTGAGCGAATGTGGTTTTTGAGGTCACGTCTTGCCACGTGAACTCGTCATGGTTGTAATATTTATCGTCAATCCAGTGGGCTCGGGCGATTTGCAGGTTGGTGACGCCGGTCACAGAACCCAGTGTCATGAAAGTCTGATCGGTTTTTGCCCAGATCATCTGCATGTCAATGTCGGTGTTCACATTTTCAAGGGTGACCACCACGGGATGGGAGGCCTTGAGTTTTCCGCCGGTGTGGCTGCCGCCAAGACCCATAGTGCCGCTTCTGAAGAAGTTCGGCAGAATTGTCACAGTGACTTTTGTGCCTGCCAACGCGCCTCTGGTCAAGGTGGTTGTTTTTGTTGCCCACATCACGTCGCTGCCTGTATACAAGTTCAGCTCGGCGTTAACTCTGTTAGCACGGTCACCAGGATCTTGCCCGTTGGGGGAGAAGTATGTAGTCTTTTGCGAACGTGTGCTCGGCAATTCGATGGTTTCCAGTTCGGCGGCACTTTTGCTCGAGCATCCGTCAAAGCTGGAGCCTTTTGCGCAAACTGCCAGAGACAAGGGCGTGTCACTGTATGTGCCGCTGCCAGCCTGATCCACTGGCACGCCGTCACTATAGCCGCGCAGTGTGTCTGTGACTAGGAAGGTTATCGTTCCGCCTCGGGTGACGGAAGAGGTGCTTGTGGCTCGAGTATTTACGCCGTCAGAATGGCCGTCGTCGCCGCAATTGGAAGAGGAGTAATTTCCCCAAAAACAAACATCGTCATCTGTCAACTTGGACATGGCGGTGGAGCCAAACGCGCTCTGCTGCCCGGCGTAGGTTAGGTGTGTTGCGTAGTCATAACCAACGTCGCCGCCGCCCCAATCGTCGTCTGAAGCTCCGTAGGTGCTAAATTTATCTCTGTGCACCCATGAATATTGCTCGCTGCAGTTGTCAGCATTGTTGACTTTGCAGTTTGTGTATTTCCAGTTCTTGAGGTTCTTCGTCCAGCTTTTATTGACTGATGTGTCTGCTGTGCCCATGAACCCTGCGTTTGAGGTTGGGTAGTAGCTCCAATCGAAGCTTAAACCACTGTTGACGTCTACTTTGGAACGTTTCATGCTTGCTGGCGTGACGTACATGCCTCCGCGCGCCTTAGCCTTGGTGCTTTTATATGCCGTGCTTCCTTGGGAGAGCAGTGACACTTGATAGTTTGAGCTTGTTGAACTGTCGTCATACCAGTACACTTCTTGCACGCACACTGCTAAGCGATCCGTTGTGCCTGTTAATAATGACGAATCCAATGTCACTGTTTTCACACGTGAATCAGTGGTGTTTGTTGTTACCGTCACTCCGCTGCCCGCTTCATTGTTGATTTTGCTGGCGGGCGTGTCTGAATAGATAACGTTTCCTGTGTTTTTGCCTAAGAACATGGCGCCTTGGCCATCGCTGTTGCCACTGCTGTTGTATGGGCTATACACTGTTCTTGCGAACTGGTTAGAGAAGTCGCTCTTGGTGCCGCCTGCTGGGCAAGCGGTTTCACTCGAGGCGCTAGTGTCTTTTGTGTAGACGCGCAGGTAGGTGCCGCCGTGCGACAACTGCACGGTGAATGTTAGGTTGCGCCCCTGCCCTACGCCCGTCTGCTTTCTCGTCACCTTGGCGCGGTTATCCTCATCGCCGCGATCCAACTCGGTGCCTTCGGCGGTAAGTTTGTTCTCAATGCCAATCGCGTTGCCTGCTGACACTGCGTTATCGTAATCCACAAGACGTGCGCCCTTTGACAGGAAGCTCAAGGTCAGCACCGCGGTGCTGGACAGCTTCGTCATGAAGCACTTGTTCTTGTCGCTGGTTTTGTTGGACGGGTTGCACTGCTCGGTCTGTGACTTAGAATCATCCCACGGCACCACCCACGTGGCACCGTCGATATTGCCCGCCCACGCCAAGCGCGTGCGCTGCATCTGGTTGTAATACACGTACAGGCCCTCAAATCGGGTGCCTGTCAGGTTCTTCTTTGCGGTATTCCAGCGGGTTGCAGTGTTGCTGTCGTCGCCCTTGCCGACGCTCATGTTTTGCAAGTACGGTTTGAGAGTGCTCTCGAGGAAAGTATCGGTGACCTTGATTTCTGGGTCAACCATGACCTTGTCTGCGCCAATGTAATCAGCCAACCACACCGCGTTTTCGCTGGTTGCGTCGGTTTCGGGCACGCCTTGCGCATTCGGCCCCATGCCTTCGGTCCAACTGCCCTTCTGGTTGTTGACGTTACCGCCAACGAACAGACCGTCGACTGTTAGGAACAGGCCGTCTGTCACAGCGTTAGTGGTTTTTGCAGTTGCGGCGGTGATGGTTTTGTCGCTGAAATCTTTAAACGCGGTCGCATCACTGGCCTGCCAACCATCGGACGAC
>CAVFKU010000024.1:0-21722 GCA_963623245.1 Parabacteroides merdae | reverse complement strand
GTGTGTATATGCCAGCCTGGTGACGTGGTGCTGATGGCTCCCGCCTGCGCTTCGTTTGATCAATTCAAATCATATGCCGACCGAGGCGAAGCGTTCGCCAAGGCCGCCGAAGCATGGGTGGCGAATTATGACGCGCGATAAACAAGACGACAGCAAGCTTAAGAACACTCGTTTCGGTGCATCCAGCTTGTTCAATCCGCTGTGGTGTTATCACGGTTTCCGCATGGCTGTGGTGGGGTTGAGCTGCTTTGGTGTGATTATGGTGTTCTCCAGTTCCGCCGTCAGCTCTGCTTCGGTTGGTAAATCGCCATTTCTTAGCTCGATGAGCCAACTGATATTTTGCATTATCGGCTTGGTGGCCGGTGTGATTTGTGCGCTTTTGCCAGCAAAATTCTATCGTCATATCGGTTTTATTGCGGTGTGTATTGCGGGGTTTTTACAGCTACTCACCTTCACTCCATTAGGTGTGGATTCATATGGTAATAGCGGGTGGATTGGCATTGGCTCGTTCACAGTGCAGCCAGCTGAGTTCGTCAAGCTTGCGCTGTGTGTGTGGCTGCCTTCCGCTCTTATTATTGCTCGTAAACGATATGACAGCGAAGGCATTAAAGCATATGGCATTGCCGGTGCTGTGTATGCTGCAATGTTGTTGCTGGTGCTGGGAGGCAAAGATTTAGGAACCGCGATGATTATTGTGTTTATCGGCGTCGTGGCCTTCCTGATCGCAGGCTTTCCTGGTAAGTGGATGGCTGGGCTTATGGCTGTGATGGGTGTGACAGTCACCGCGCTTATTCTTTCCAGTCCAAACCGTCGTTCCCGCGTGCTTGCCGCATATACAGAATGCAGCGCTTCTGACGCGCAGAATATTTGTTATCAGGCTACACATGCGCGATATGCCATAGCTTCTGGCGGGCTGCTTGGCGTGGGTCTTGGTAATTCGCGCGAAAAATGGAATTATCTGCCCGCCGCTCACAACGATTTCATTTTCGCCATCATTGCTGAGGAAACCGGTTTCGTTGGCGCCGCAATGGTGATTGCCGTCTTTGTGATTCTGGGCTGGTGTTTGGTGTTCACCGCATTGCAGCTTAAGGATCGCTATTCTTCGATGGTGTTGATGTGCATCACTGCATGGCTTGTCGGTCAGGCGCTGGTCAATATTGGCGTGGTTGTGGGCCTGTTTCCAGTGTTCGGCGTACCCATGCCTTTTGTTTCAGCTGGAGGCTCTTCGATGATTATGTGTTTAATGACTTCTGGAGTGGCTGTGGGGCTTATGCGTGAACAGCCTGAAATCAAAGCTGATTCCTTGCATGTGTAGACTATGCTCGGCACTATGAAGCATATCGTTCTCGCGGGCGGTGGCACCGCTGGGCATGTCAATCCTCTGCTTGCTGTTGCCGATGCGATTAGCCAGATTGAGCCCCAAGCTCAGGTGAGCGTTATCGGCACGGCGGTCGGCTTGGAACATGATTTAGTTCCGGCGACGGGTTATGAGCTCGACACGATAGAAAAGGTTCCCTTTCCTCGGCGGCCGAATATGGCGGCATTGCGTTTCCCTGCGCAATGGAAGAGGGAGTGTGCTAACGTGCGCCGCATTCTTGAATCGCGGCATGCGGATGTGGTTGCGGGGTTTGGTGGTTACGCTTCGGCTCCGGCTTATGCTGCTGCGCATCGGATGGGATTGCCGCTGGCGATTCACGAACAGAACGCCCGCGCCGGCATGGCCAATAAGCTGGGCGCGCGTTGGGCTGATTTTATCGGCGTTGTGTATGAAGACACTGGCTTAAAGCCACGCAATGGCGGCGATTTTGCGCGCGTCGGGTTGCCACTGAGACCGGTGATTGCTGATTTGGCAGCTCGTTTTGAGCACAATCGCGCTGATGCACGACGTCAGGCAGCAGCACAGCTGGGTGTGGATCCTGCTCGCCCTCTGGTGCTGGTCACTGGAGGTTCGTTGGGGGCGGTGAGCGTGAACCGCGCGGTTGCAGGGGCAGGTGACGAACTGTTGCGCGTTGCCCAAGTGGTGCATTTGACCGGCAAAGGCAAGGCGGACGAGGTGCGCAGGCTTGTCGCAGCGAATGCGGGTGAGGGTTGTATTGCAGGTTTGGGGGGCGAAAATGAAAGAGCGGGCGATTACCATATCGCCGAATATTTAGAGCGCATTGACCTAGCTTTCGCTTGCGCGGATTTGGTGATATGCCGCTCGGGGGCCGGAACAGTAGCTGAACTTACAGCGCTGGGACTGCCCGCCGTTTACGTGCCGCTGCCCATCGGCAACGGTGAACAACGGTTCAACGCCCAGCCGGTGGTTGAAGCGGGCGGTGGCTTGATGGTTGCTGATGCTCAGTTCACGCCGTCTTGGGTGAGCGAGCATGTGCCCGCATTGCTGTCTGATGCGCCCGAGTTGCACCAAATGGGCAGCAACGCGTGGGAATACGGCATTCGTGATGCTGCTGACGTCATGGCACAGCACATTCTCGACCTTGCGAATCGCACGGCCTAGCAGTGCGGCATAATAGATGAGATTTAATTCGATATAAAGGAGCTTTCGTGACTGCAAGCATCACACTCGACCCGACTCGCGCGGCTTTCGGTCTTGACGAGCGGTGCGACGCGCTTGGCCGCACACATTTCATCGGTATCGGCGGTGCTGGTATGAGTGTGTTGGCTGAAATGCTCGTTGAACGCGGTATTACAGTCGATGGCTCCGACCAAGCGCGTAGTGCCAAAACTGAGCGTCTTGCAGCTCTTGGTGTTGATGTGCAGTTTGCGCAGTGTGCTGAACATGTTGCAGACGCGGACACCGTGGTGTATTCCAGCGCTATTAAAGCGTCGAATCCTGAAATCGTTGCAGCTGCTTCTCAAGGCAAACGTATTGTGCATCGCAGTGACATTCTCGCCCTGCTGATGAACGGCAGTCGCGCGGTGAGTGTGGCCGGCGCGCATGGTAAAACCACCACCAGCTCCATGCTTGCGCATATTCTTGAGCATTGCGGGGCGAACCCCAGCTATGCCATCGGCGGATCCATTCAAGGGGTGGACGGCGCGGTGCTTGACGGTGGGCATATTGGCAGTGGTGACATACTGGTGGCCGAGGCAGACGAATCCGACGGCAGCTTTAGCAAATACCGCCCGCATATCGCCATCATCACCAATTGCGAAGCCGACCATCTTGACCATTACGGCGACGAAGAGCATTATCGTGCCGCATTTGTGAATCACGCGGGGCAGGCGAAAGGGCATGTGGTGATATGTGCCGACGACCCCGACGCATTGGCTGTGCTGCAAGCGCTTGATAGTGAAGTGGCTTCGCGAGCCATCGCATATGGCACCAGCAACCCCGCCTCGATTGCACTGAATGGCGCCGCATATGTGCACATCGTCTCCGAACGTGAAAGCGAAGGCAGCGGCAGTGAGCAGTTTGCGCTTGATGTGCCCGCGGGCGTCGCGGGCGAGGCAGCGTTCAAGCTGCCTGTCGAATTAGCTGTCCCAGGTTTGCACAACGCGCGTAATGCCGCGGCTGCCCTCACCGCGGCAATGCTGCTGGGGGTTGAGCCTAGCATGGCAGCCAAGGCAGCTTCGACATTCCTTGGTGCGGCGCGGCGCTTCCAAGTACGCGGTGTTGTCAAACACGTCACCGTGGTTGACGATTATGCGCATCATCCCACAGAAATCGCGGCTCTGCTAGACGCTGCCCGCCGTCGCTATCCGCATGGTGCGATTCGCGTGCTGTTCCAGCCACATTTGTTTTCTCGCACCAAGTTCTTCGCGCGCCAGTTTGCCGAAGCACTTGGCAAAGCCGACGATGTGATCGTCACTGGCGTGTTCCCTGCGCGTGAACGTCAAGAAGATTTTCCTGACGTAAGCCCCTCAACTATCGTGCAAGAAGCGCAAAGTGCGGGCTCGACCAAGTTTCAGGCGATTGGTGATATGCGCCTCGCTGCGCAGATGATGGCGATGCGTGCCCACCGCGGCGATGTGATCTTTACTGTTGGTGCTGGCGACATTACCGATATGGGGCCGGTGGTGCTGCACGCGCTCCAAGCGCATCGGGAAGGGTGCGAGTGATGGCTGGTCGCGTGGTGAGTTCAGGCGGCGAAAAAGGTGAGGGTCGCAAGCCGCGCACGCTGAGTGGTAAAGCAAATCAACACAGCAAAGCAAATCAGCAAAGCCAAGTAAACCAACGAGGCGAAGTAAAACAACGAGACGGCGCAACTACGCCTAGCCAAGCTGCTGTAACAACTATCACGAATAACGCCAGTAAACGCAATTGGTTTGGCGCACTAAAGCAGCTTGCTGCTCAACGCTGGGCAGGCAATACGGGCAATACGGGCAATGCAGGTAATACGGCGAACAAGTCGAACAGCAAGCCCAATACGGCAGGCACTCCGCGAACTGTGGCATCTGGGCAATCTACCGCACACAGCAAGCCAGGGGAGTTCGTCGACGCGCGCCAACTAGTCAGCGAGGATTTTGTTATTAAAACCCTGCAGGAGAACGCCGGCACATTGGGAGTGTCTTCGCGCCCCAAGGTGGTGGATTTCACTGCGCGTGCCAAAGAGCGCAAGTGGGTTAACATCAGGGCAGCGGTGGTGCGTGCGGCAATTGCAATTCTGGGCATCTCGGCGCTGTCGGCACTGATATGGCTGCTGCTGTTCTCCCCAGTGTTGCGTCTTGAGGCCTCGCAGATTCAAGTCGAAGGCGCCAACGAGTGGGTTAGCGAAGCTGACGTGCGCGAGATTGCGACCCGTCAGGCTGGCCGCTCACTGCTGTTGGTCAGCACGTCCCGAATGACTTCCAGTCTGTCCGACATTCCTGGCGTCACCAGCGCCAAGGCGACGAAACACTATCCGCATGGTATTACCGTGACCGTTCAGTCTCAGCGCCCAGCTGCCATGCTTAAAGCTTCGGAAGACACGCTTACTGCTGTTGATGCGAAGGCGCGGGTGCTCAATTCTGTTGATGGAGCATCTGTTAATGGCATCCCTGTGATTGAAGTGAGCAATATTGAAGAAGGGCTGAACAGTCGCTCGATTCAAGAGGCGCTTAAAATTCTTGATGTTCTGCCAGAATCGTTGCGCACGCAAATCACCAAGGTAACTGCCGAAACTCAGGATTCCGTCACCACTGAACTCAATGGGGGAGAGCACACGATTGTGTGGGGGGACTCGTCGAATATGAAGCTGAAGAAAGCGGATGTTAATGAGATTCTGAGTGATCCGAACGTTATAGGAGACAAGAAACAAGTTGATGTCTCTTCGCCATCTCGGCCGGTTTTGCGCTGATTGCCTACACGGTGTATTCTGAAAAGTCCGGCCGAAATGGCTGGGGCTTGATAATTGAATACATGGGGCTGATCGGTTTCGACGGTGACCTGTTCGTCGCAGGGAAGCGTGCCGAGAACGCAGGGTCCGCTCGTGGATGTCCCCTGCAAAAGAATAAGTGCTAAATCTAACCGCACTGAGTTCGCTCTCGCTGCCTGATGCTTCGCGCTCGGGACTAACCAGTGAGCAGCTGCTCCGTTCACTCTTCTTCGTCCTTGGGAAGATGTTGAGCGTCGTTAAGAGGACTTGCTTTGCCGGCTGAGCCACAGGGCTGGTAAGGGACTTATACTGCGGATATGCTCGCCAACAGTCGTCTGCGACAACAGTTGGGGGCAGAAAAACCGCCGCACGGCCAGCAGACTACGCACGTAGAAGACTGAGGGTACGGTCATCGGACGCGGGTTCAATTCCCGCCAGCTCCACTTTTCAAACCCACTGGAAACAGTGGGTTTTTCCTTTGTTTTAGTTCGCTATTAAAACCTGTACAGTGCGTGCTAACGCTCTGTCATTTCGACCGAGCGTTAGCGAGCGGAGAAATCTTTGGGATGAGGTGAATTAGGTCACCAAAAGATTTCTACTACGCTCACTTGCGTTCGCTTCGCTCGAAATGACAGGGAACGAGACTGGCTCGCTCGAAATGACAAGGGATGGGGGGCGGGTATCATTCGTGTGTATGAAGTGAAGGTTGCACGTTGTGCATCTGAAAGAGGTGCCCGGCTTGGCGGAAAACCCAAACAGGTGCCCCTTTCTCCATGTATATATGTTAGGAAGATTGAAGAGGTAAGCAGAAGGTGTATCATCAGTCATCTGATTTATTGACATTCATGTTAACGTTCGCGGGAATCGTTGCAATCGCCATTCTGTTTTACGTTGCGTATCGAATATTGCACAACCCGTTCCATTACCCGTATTTCACGCAGGTGTTTGACGTGTCTCGCAGGAGAAATGTGGACATAGCGGATTACATTGACAGGTTCCTATGTGATGATTGGAATTGGCATTCTGTGAAGCGACATGAGCATGAGATTATGCAGTGGAAGCACGATATGGAGAATTATCTTCAAACGTGCAGGCTGAGGGAAAGACGCACCAGACAGTATCGCACAGTCTTGGATGACGAAGGTGCCTTCCGTTTCGAGACGGTCAGAGACCAGACGCGTTACAAGCAGCAGAACTATGTAAAAACGTCGTACAAAGTGTCAGTGCCTGATTCAGAAAAGGCCGTTAGTTGGCCGTGGCTTGTAAATCGTCATGAGCAATTGGAGGAAATCGGTTTCGAAGCCACACTGAAGGAGTATTACAGCAAGAGCCAGCGCAAGCTGATGACGCCCAAGCTGCGCCAGCAAATCAAGGAGCGCGACAACTACACGTGCCAGATTTGCGGCAAGTATATGCCCGACGAGGTTGGCTTGCACATCGACCATATCGTGCCCGTCGCGAAGGGCGGCAAGACGGTGCCATCCAACTTGCAGGTGCTCTGCTCGAAATGCAACAGCAGCAAGGGCGCGAAGCTCGTCGACAAGGGCATGAACGATGCTGCTATCTAAGCGCACGTCGTTGAATGAAAACATGGGAATGAGGCCACGCGCACTCTTGAGCGCGTAAACCAGTCGCCATAGCTAGCCGTATGATAGAATCCCAGATTGGATGAGATGTGCGACTTCTTGTTGCCTTGTTAGCATTGCCAATGCTGTCTGTAAGAAAGGTAACCGAAATGGATCCTCAAATCATTATGTTTCTCTACATTTGTGTTGCCCTCATATTCCTATTCGGGATATTCCTATTCTCCCAACGTTCCAACCAGAAAAAAGACAAGGCCGCCTACGTCGAGGGCTATGTGCACGCACTCACGGTTCATAACCTCGATGCCAATTCTGTAGACGAGATAACCATAAACAACTTCAAAAGCGGATCTAGGAATGGTCTCGCCCGCACCTGGGAGATGGGATATCGCACAGCGCTGAGCAATCACAAACTTGCTTGGACAGAACGTGACAGCCGAGAGATATGGCACAATCCATACGTTGCTATAGACCATGACAACACCGTCGGTGCTGCTGCAGGCGTAACCGCTATGTCGATACAGAACGCGGCACACACGTTACGGCGCTAAGAATTCAGCTGCCATTCTGCTGGATTTGCAGGAAACTATTCACACCCAACGAGAACTGCCCTCTATTAATTCATCTGAAGCCTGTTCTCCCTGTTATTTCAAGTGACGCGGAGTTTCGCTCGAAATGACCAATGAGCGGGACGTGCTTGCTTGTAATGATGGGGGTAAAGCGTAAATGTGCGCGTCGAAGAGCGCGTCTACAAAGCATCAGATTGATTGCACTTGTTAGAGCCGCTTATATCCACCAATTAGGGGTAAGTTCTCCGAGTGTCACGACTTTGCCATTTTCGTAGTCCAGCATTACTTCAATTGTCTGGCATGAGTTGCGTCATAAGCTCCCTACATGCGCCGCACGGCGGTAATACTTTGCCGTCCCAATTCACAGCGACCACTCGTTTTATCGCATCCTCTCCGTGTGTCAGCATGGTAAAAATAGCGTTTCGTTCGGCGCATATTCCAAGTGTACAGGCTCCGTCAACGCAAACTCCGACATGAATTTTTCCGGATTGTGTCTCTATTGCAGCAGCGACGCCTGCTGTTTCAAGCATTTCAGATACTTTTCGCGGTTTCAGTGTCTTGTTGGCTTCGTCATATAGGGTGTTCCATATTTCACCCATTGATTACCTCCTCAAATTTCATTGAATACATTGCTCTTTCCTGATATGAGGATAGTGCAGTTTGGCTTGAAAGTAAGAAGATCTGTTCCACCTAATCTGCAAGTGCGCTGCTCGAAATGACGGGAAGGGTTGGCATTGTGGAACGTGGCAGCACAGTTCTAGGGGTGGTGGCACAATGGCTGAGGCGATTTTCGGGGGAATCCCCGGGAGTTAACTTCAAGTTCGACAGTATAGGTGAATAAACGTGGCACAGACTACCAACGACATCAAGAACGGTTCCGTTTTGAACCTCGACGGCCAGCTGTGGTCCGTCCTGAAGTTCCAGCATGTTAAGCCGGGCAAGGGGCCCGCCTTCGTGCGCACCACCATCAAGAACGTGCTGAGCGGCAAGATTGTTGACAAGACTTTCAACGCGGGCATGAAGATGGAGTTTGAGACCGTTGACAACCGCACCCTGCAATACTCCTACGAGGACGGCGACAACTACGTGTTCATGGACATGACCAGCTATGATCAGGTCATGGTTCCCAAGTCCCTCGTGGACAGCAAGTTCCTGCTCGAAGGCACAGACTGCCTCGTGTCCTTCCATGACGGCACCCCGCTGTCCGTCGAACTGCCTGCCTCCGTGGTGCTTACCATCACCCACACCGAGCCAGGCCTGCAGGGCAACCGTTCCAACGCTGGCACCAAGCCAGCCACCGTCGAGACCGGTGCCGAGATTCAGGTGCCGCTGTTCATCGAAGAGGGTGAGCGCGTCAAGGTGAACACCACCGACGGCTCCTACCTCGGCCGCGAGAACAACTGATTTTCCCAAAGGCTTCGGCGATTTCATGGCACGTTCCACCGCCCGCAAAAGGGCTCTGAACACGTTGTATGAGGCGGACGAGAAAGGGCAGGATATCCTGTCCTTGCTTGATGAGCGCATCAAGATTCCCGGCGCACAGACGCCGTTGCCCGAATATGCCGTTGATATCGTGCGCGGCGTGGCAGAGCATTTGAGCGAGATCGACGCCGCGCTGGACGAGTGTTCCACCGGCTGGAAGGTCGCGCGTATGGGCGTAGTCGACCGCAATATTTTGCGTATTGCAGTGTGGGAGATCATGTACAACAGCGAGGTGCCCAGTAAAGTCGCCATTGACGAGGCATTGGGATTGGCGAAAACCTTGTGCGATGACGAGTCGCCCGCGTTTATTCATGGGCTGCTGTCTGCTGTATGTGTGGCTCAAGACAAGCCGTCGGATTGATGTTGAACGCCTCCCGTGATTTCACGGGGGGCGTTGTTGTAAGACGCCGGTTGCAGGTGGTGCGCACGTGCCGATAAGCGCGGTGAATAACTACAGATCGATACTGCTCTTGAGGGCCGTGTGCGTCTGCGCTGGCGGCTACTCTTGGCTTGAATACCCGAAAAGAATAAGGGGGTTTTACGGTGAGTGATACACCGACCTACGACTGCGATGATGCCGTTCTTATATTGGAGGACGGTCAGGTATATGTAGGTAGCCCTTATGGCTCGCTCGGCGAGACGGTGGGGGAGATTGTTTTCGCCACGGCCATGACCGGCTATCAAGAGACGCTTACCGACCCGAGCTACGATCGTCAAATTGTTGTGCAGACCTTCCCTCACATCGGTGACACCGGTGTTAATAAGGAAGATCCAGAATCCTCGCGTATCTGGGTGGCTGGTTATGTGGTGCGCGAACCCAGTCCGAACGTGAGTAACTGGCGTGCTGAAGGTAGCCTCGACGACGATCTTCAATCGCAGCATATCGTCGGCATCAGCGGCATTGACACCCGCAAGCTGGTGCGTCACTTGCGTTCCGTTGGCGTGATGCGCGCGGGGATTTTTTCCGGCCAAGCACTGGCCGGCAGCGACGGCAAACCCAAGAGTGTGGACATGCTGATGGACGCGGTGAAAGCCGCCGCGCCGATGAAAGGCCTGAGCCTGTACGACGAGGTGAGCACCAAGGAGATGTACACCATCGAGCCGTGCGGCGAGTTTGAAGGAAAAGAGCCGCTGTTCACCGTGGCCGCCGTCGATTTGGGCGTCAAGGCAATGACCCCGCGCCGCATGGCAGAACGCGGTTGCCGCGTGCATGTGGTGCCCTCGTCCGTCACGTTCGAGCAGTTGCAGGCGCTTGAACCTGACGGCGTATTCTTCTCCAACGGGCCGGGCGACCCTGAGCAGGCCGAGCCTGAAGTCGAATTGTTGCGCAAAGTGCTTGATGCTGGTTACCCGTTCTTCGGTATCTGCTTCGGCAACCAACTGCTCGGCCGTGCGCTCGGTTTTGGTACGTACAAGCTCAAGTTCGGTCATCGTGGCATCAACCAGCCCGTTAAAGACATGACCACCGGCAAGATCGAGATCACCGCGCATAATCACGGGTTTGCTGTGGATGCGCCCATCGGTGAGCAGGTGCTTACTCCGTTCAACGGCGGTGCATACGGCAAAGTGTTCGTCTCCCATATTGATTTGAACGACAACGTGGTTGAAGGCTTGCAGTGCGTGGATATTCCGGCGTTCTCCGTGCAATATCACCCTGAGGCGGCGGCCGGCCCACACGATGCGGCCTATCTGTTCGATCGTTTTGTTGATCTGATGAAGAGTGTCAAGGAAGGTAAGTGATATGCCGAAGCGTACCGACATCAAATCTGTGATGGTTATCGGCTCCGGCCCGATTGTGATTGGTCAGGCCGCGGAGTTCGACTATTCGGGCACTCAGGCATGTCGCGTGCTGCGCGAGGAAGGCATCCGCGTCATCCTTGTGAATTCCAATCCGGCCACCATCATGACCGACCCTGAAATGGCTGATGCCACTTACATCGAACCAATCGCCACACCAATTCTCGAACGTATTATCGAAAAAGAGCGTCCTGACGCCCTGCTGCCCACACTGGGCGGCCAGACAGCGTTGAACGCGGCCATGTCGCTGGGTGAAGCGGGGGTCTTGAAGAAATACAACGTCGAGCTGATCGGTGCTTCCCTTGATGCCATCGACCGCGGCGAAGACCGCGAACTGTTCAAGAAAGTCGTCGAACAGGCGGGGGCCGAATCGGCGCGTTCTAGGATCGCTCACTCTCTTGAGGAAGTTGATCGGATCGCCGACGAGTTCGGCTATCCGCTGGTGGTGCGCCCCAGCTTCACGATGGGCGGCCTCGGCTCCGGCATTGCGCATGATGAAGAGGAACTGCACCGCATCGCCGGTGCGGGCATCCACTATTCACCCACCGACGAGGTGCTTATCGAAGAGGGCATCGAAGGCTGGAAGGAATTCGAGCTTGAGCTGATGCGCGACCGCAACGACAATGTGGTGGTTGTCTGCCCGATTGAGAACGTCGACCCAGTTGGCGTGCACACGGGTGATTCCATCACCGTGGCCCCCTGCTTCACGCTGACCGACCGTGAATACCAGAAGCTGCGCGACATCGGCATCGCCATCATCCGCGGCGTGGGAGTGGACACCGGCGGTTGCAACATCCAGTTCGCCATCCACCCAGACACTGGGCGCATTATCGTCATTGAAATGAACCCGCGCGTGTCGCGCTCCTCCGCGCTCGCCTCCAAGGCCACCGGCTTCCCGATCGCCAAGATCGCCACGAAGCTGGCGCTGGGATATACGCCTAACGAAATCCAGAATGACATCACCCAGTCCACGCCGGCCTCCTTCGAGCCGACCATTGATTATGTGGTCACCAAGGTGCCGCGTTTCGCATTCGAGAAGTTCCCTGGAGCCGACCCCACGCTGACAACATCGATGAAATCCGTGGGCGAAGCGATGGCCTTGGCGTCCAACTTCCAGGAATCGCTGGGCAAAGCCATGCGTTCCATCGATAAGCGCCACATGGGCTTTAATTGGGATGGCGACAAGCCCGAGGCTGCAGAGGTCTCCCAACTGCTCGAAGCCATCAAGGTGCCCACAGAAAACCGTTACCTGCAGCTCATGCGTGCCATCTGGGGTGGCGCCACCATCGAGCAGCTGTTCGCCGCCACCAAGATCGACCCGTGGTTCTTGAAGCAGTTCACGCTTATCAACGACACGGCACTTGAGGTGCGTGGGGCTGAAACATTGACGGCCAAGTTGCTGAAGAAAGCGAAACTCGCAGGTCTGTCCGATTTGCAGATCGCCCACCTGAGGAATCTTGGGGACGGTGGCGAGAACACTGTGCGCGAACTGCGCTGGACGTATGGCTTGCGCCCAGTGTACAAGACCGTCGACACCTGTGCCGCCGAGTTCGACGCGGCCACGCCGTATTACTACTCCTGCTATGCCGACGAAACCGAGGTCAAGCCGCGCGAACGCGAGGCCGTCATCATTCTCGGCTCCGGCCCCAACCGCATCGGCCAGGGTATCGAGTTCGACTACACCTGCGTACACGCGGTGCAGGAACTCGGCAAGCAATACGACACCATCATGGTCAACTGCAATCCCGAGACGGTGTCCACCGATTACGACATTTCCGACCGCCTGTATTTCGAGCCGCTCACCTTTGAGGATGTGCTGGAAATCTACGAGGCTGAGCTCAAGATGGGGCCGGTCAAGGGCGTCATCGTGCAGCTTGGCGGCCAGACGCCGCTGTCACTTGCTGCACGCCTGAAGGCCGCGGGCGTGCCGATTCTGGGCACCACCCCTGAATCTATTGATTTAGCAGAGAATCGAGAGCTGTTTGGCGAGGTGCTCAAAGCGGCTAAGATGAATGCGCCGCGTTACGGCACTGCGCTGAGCCTTGAGGAGGCGCTTGAAGCCGCGCACTCCATCGGATACCCGGTGCTGGTGCGCCCCAGCTACGTGCTGGGGGGGCGTGGCATGGAAATCGTCTACGACAATGCGCAACTCGAAAAGTATGTCGATCGTGCGCTGGCCGAAGCCCAAGCCGATACGGTCGTCTCCGGCCGGCTTCCCAGCCCCCTGCTCATCGACAAGTTCCTGCAGGACGCCATCGAAATCGACGTGGACGCCCTGTTTGACGGCGAGGAGCTGTATATCGGCGGCATTATGGAGCATATTGAAGAAGCTGGCGTGCATTCCGGTGATGCTGCTTGCACCCTGCCTCCCTCCACGTTGTCCGACGACCAGATTCGCCGCTTGCGCGAAGGCACTCTCGCCATTGCCAAGGGATGCCATGTGCAGGGTCTAATCAATGTGCAATATGCCTTCATGGCCAACACGCTGTATGTTATCGAGGCCAACCCGCGTGCTTCGCGCACCGTGCCCTTCGCGTCCAAAGCTACTGGCGTGCCTCTAGCTAAGGCTGCCGCGCGCATTATGGCAGGGGAGAGTATTGTCCAGCAGCGTGCCAATGGTCTGCTGCTGCCTCAAGGCGATGGTGGTGACACCCATCGTGTTCAGCAAGTCGCCATCAAGGAGTCGGTGTTGCCGTTCAAGCGCTTCCGCACTCCAGTGGGCAAGAGTGTTGACATTCTGCTTGGCCCTGAAATGCGTTCCACTGGCGAGGTTATGGGCTTTGACCGCGACTTCCCGCATGCCTTCGCCAAGAGCCAGCTTGCTGCTTATGAGGGTGGCTTGCCTGTTGAAGGCAACGTGTTTATTTCTGTCAACGACGCTGACAAGCGTCAATTGCCGCTGATGGCTGTGCGTTTGGAAGAGCTTGGCTTTAAGATTTGGGCGACTGAGGGCACTGCTTCCGTGTTGCGCCGCTATGGCATCACTTCGAAAGTAGTGGACAAGATTTCTTCGCGTCTCGATTCCGACCCCGATCAGCCTCTTGAGGTCACACATGCCCAAGGCTCCGTCGGTAAGAACGTTGTCGAACTTATCGAAGAGGGGCAGATTGATATGATTCTCAACACCCCAAACTCGCGCGGCTCGCGTTCGGACGGCTATTCGATTCGCGCCGCGGCCATTGCGGCCGATTTGCCGCAGTTCACCACCATCACCGAGTTCTCCGCCGTGCTGTTGGCTATTGAAGCTGTCAAGCGCAACGATTATCAGGTGATGAGCATTCAGGAACATGCCAAGCAACTGTTTGCGTTGGAACATGAAGAACATGAGGAGCGCTAAGCGGTGTCTGATGGTATTGACACGCCTCAAGATGGGCTGCAGCATGTGCAACGCTCCGATTTCGGATTGCGTTTGCGTGATTCAATGGACAAGCATGGGCCATTATGTGTCGGCATTGACCCCCATCGGGGGTTGTTGACCGATTGGGGTTATCAGGTTGACGCTGATGGTGCGGAGATGTTCGCCATGCGTATGTTGCAGGCTGCAAATGGCCGTGCGGCCGCCGTCAAGTTCCAAATGTCAATGTTTGAGCGCTATGGCTCCAAGGGTTTTGCGGCATTGGAACGATTGCTGTATGTGGCTCGGCAAATGGGCATTATTACGATTGTGGACTGCTTGCATGGCGGGCTGACCACCACAATCTCCGCGTTGGCAGACGCGTATTTTAAGCCTGATGCCCCGCTTCAGGCGGACGCCATCACCTTGTTGCCTTATTACGGCGCGCGTTCGCTAAAACATCTTATTGATGACGCGCTTGACAATGGTCGCGGCGTGTTCGTTGCTTCGCTGACTTCAAACGAGGAAGGAATAAGTCTGCAAAGCGCGATTCGCCAAGGCGGCGAATATGCAGGCAAAACCGTTGCCTACGGCATTGCTGCCACAGTGCAGAAGCATAATGCCGATATTGAAGGCATGGGTTCGGTCGGGTTGATTGTTGGAGCCACCGTCGGCCAGTGGATCGACCAGACAGGCATTGACCCCGCGCAGTTCACTGGTCCCATTCTCTCTCCTGGTTATGGCTGGCAGGGTGCTGAAGCTGAAGATTTGGCCACGCTGTTCAAAGGCACGCGCGGTAATGTGTTGGTCACTGTGTCGCGCTCTATCGCCGCGCATGGGCCTGACATCTTAGCTTTGAGTGAGGCCACCGAAGCGATAGCCTTGGATATTAGGCGAGCCATTATGCGATCCGAAGAAGAATCTACACAAGAGTAAGTAGTGAAGGAGCAGCAGTGACGAACGGGCGTCTTATCGTTTTGACCGGGCCCACCGCGGTCGGCAAGGGCACCGTCGAGGCGAAGTTGAGAGCCGACCATCCCGAAGTGTGGATGTCGGTGTCCGCCACCACGCGCAAGCCACGCCCCGGCGAGATCAATGGCGTCAACTATTGGTTCATTTCTGAAGATGAGTTCTTGGCCGGCGAGGAGGTAGGGGAGTTCCTTGAGACCGCCGTCGTGCACGGCATGGCGCATTATGGCACGCCGCTGAAGCCGGTTGAGGAGCATCTGGCGGCCAATATCCCGACGATTCTCGAAATTGACTTGCAGGGCGCGCGTCGCGTGCGAGAGCGTGCCGCCGAGCTTGGGCTGGATGTGGTATATGTGTTCATCGCGCCGCCATCGTTTGAGGAGTTAAAGCGCCGCTTGATTGGGCGTGGCACCGAAACCCCCGAACAGCAGGCCAAGCGCTTGGAAACCGCCAGAGTTGAACTCGCCGCTGAACACGAGTTTGATGTCGTCATCGTCAACAACACTGTCGACCAGGCTGCCGCCGATCTCTGGCAGGTCATCGCTGACGAATACGGCGCATAGCTCAGGGTTTTGCGCTTATTAGCTATTCACTCAAAGTAATCCACTGCCATCCGTGGTTCATTGGGCCGCAGCTTCTGCCAAGGTTGAGGCCAGCTGCCAGTGCACCAGTAAGATATTCCTTGGCGTTTCTGATCGCTTCGGGCAGTGTGTCGCCCAAAGCGAGATATGAGGTGATGGCCGAACTGAGCGTGCAGCCTGTGCCATGGGTGTTCGGATTGTTGACGCGCCGCCCCTTGAACCATGTGAGTGTCCCGTCCGGCTCGCATAGGACATCATTCGCGTCGTTGGTGCGATGCCCGCCTTTCACCAGTGCGGCGCATGCGAATCGTTCAACGAGCCGGCGCGCAGCCGTTTCCATGTCGTCGGCGTTGTTTATCGCCGCATCGGTGAGTACTGAAGCTTCGGGAATATTTGGCGTAATTACTGTGGCTATTGGTAACAGGTGTGACATCAGCGCTATGACAGCATCATCACTGATGAGTTTGGCGCCGGAAGTGGCCACCATCACTGGGTCAAGCACCACATTGGTCGCGTGGTGATAGGTGAGTCGCTCGGCAATCACGGCAATCAGTTCAGCGGACGATACCATGCCGATTTTGACGGCCAGCGGAGGGATATCCTCAAATACCGCATCGATCTGATCTGCAAGAATCGCCGGCTGGGTATCTTGAATGGAACGTACCCCGGTGGTGTTTTGCGCAGTGAGTGCGGTGATGGCGCTCATGCCGAATACGCCGCAGGTGAGCATGGTTTTAAGGTCAGCTTGCACGCCTGCGCCGCCGGAGGAATCTGAACCGGCTATGGTGAGTACTGCTGGCAGTGTTGGCATTATTGTTCCTTGGAGAAGTGTTGAATGAGCTGTTCCTGCTGTGCGGCGTCGCCGAACTGTTCACGAATATGCTGTGAAATCGCCATTGAGCAGAATTTTGGGCCGCACATCGAGCAGAAGTGCGCCATTTTGGCTGGTTCTGCTGGCAGGGTTTCGTCATGGAAGGCGATGGCGGTATCGGGGTCGTAGCTTAAGTTGAACTGGTCGAGCCAGCGGAACTCGAAGCGCGCCTTGGAAATTGCGTTGTCGCGTTCCATCGCATGCGGGTGATGCTTGGCGATATCGGCCGCGTGACAGGCGATTTTGTATGCGATTACGCCCTGTTTGACATCATCCTTGTTCGGCAGTCCCAGATGTTCCTTGGGTGTCACGTAGCACAGCATGGCGGTGCCGTGGCGTGCGATTTCGGTCGCTCCGATGGCGGATGTGATGTGATCGTAGCCCGGTGCAACATCGGTGGTCAGCGGACCCAACGTATAGAACGGCGCATCTTGGCAGATCGCTTGCTCCATTTCGATGTTCATACGCACAGAGTCGAAGGGGATATGACCCGGCCCCTCAATCATCACCTGCACGTCCTTGTTCCATGCGCGTTTGGTCAGCTCTCCCAGCGTCATCAGCTCGGCCAACTGCGCTTGGTCGTTCGCATCGGCCAGACAGCCGGGGCGTAGTCCGTCGCCCAGTGAGAAAGCCACATCGTAACGGGCGAAAATGTCGCACAGTTCGTCGAAATGCGTGTACAAGAAGCTCTCCTGATGGTGCTGCAGACACCATTGGGCCATAATCGAGCCGCCTCTAGAGACGATGCCGGTTAGTCTGTTGGCTGTCAATGGCACGAAACGCTGCAGCACGCCGGCGTGAATGGTCATATAATCCACGCCCTGCTCGCACTGCTCGATTACCGTATCTCGAAAGAGTTCCCAACTGAGTTTGGAAGCATCGTCTTCGACTTTCTCGAGTGCTTGATACATCGGCACGGTGCCAATCGGCACGGGGGAGTTGCGCAGAATCCATTCACGAGTGGTATGGATGTCGTTGCCTGTGGACAGATCCATCACCGTGTCGGCACCCCACTTGGTCGCCCACCTCAGTTTTTCTACTTCTTCGTCAATGGAGGAAGTGAGAGCCGAGTTGCCCATATTGGCGTTGAGCTTGGTTAAAAATTTAGCTCCGATAATCATAGGCTCGGCTTCGGGATGGTTGATGTTGCATGGCATCACCGCGCGGCCAGCTGCCAGCTCGGAGCGCACCACCTCGATATCGCAGCGCTCACGTTCGGCCACAAAGCGCATTTCCGGTGTGATGATGCCGTGGCGTGCATACCACATCTGGGTCACTGGATGATGCTTGGCGCGCATCGGTTGGTGTGTTCGACCACGCCACTCCTTGGATGCTTTACCACGCTTGATGGCGCGTTTGCCGTCGTCGCCAAGATCGCGTCGACGACCTTCATATTCCTCCACATCACCACGGTCGCGAATCCAATTCAGGCGCAAGGGAGCGAGCCCTTCCTTCGGGTCACATGAGGGGCCTTCGGTGTTGTAGTCGCGGAACGGTTCGTTCGGTCCTACACCCGGCGTGTCAGACAGAGCGATTTCGGTATAGGGTACGTTGAGTTCGTAGGAGCCGAATTCGTTGTCGAACCGTACGGTTGTGGTTTTGCGGATATGCGCCTTGTCGCGTTGCGTTGAGCTGCGTGCGGCAATGTCCACACGCTGCTGTTTGGACAGTCTCGATGCTGCTTTGGCTTCCTTGGCATTGATGAATGTTGAACTGGCGTCATCTGAATCGGCTGTTTGCGCCGATGTCTTTTCTTCTTGGTTTGCTTTGGTGTCAGTTGTGGGCGCATACGCATGTTTCGTTTCGCCTCGCACATCTTTCCAAGCTTGCACTAGCTCTCGTGTGGCCGCTTCCGGGTCGTCAGCCCCCGCAATGGCGGACACCACGAACCAACCGGCGGCTTTGGAACGCGCCAGCATCGGCATATCGGCGGCGCTCACGCCTCCACCCACCACCACAGGAAACGTGCTGGCTGAACAAATAGTGTTGATTTGTTGTTCGTCCAGTGTGCGGCCGGAACCGTCGTTGCCTCCCACTGAAGCTTCCGGTTTGGTCAGCGATCTGTGCAGTGGGCCCGCACCGATATAATCGATGCAGCCGGAGGGCAGTTCGTTGATGAGTTTAACCAAGCTTTCCGTTTCAGCCGACAGCCCCACAATGGCCTCTTCGCCGAGCAGTGCACGCGCTTGCCTCGGCTCCATATCGGTTTGGCCGATGTGCACGCCGTCAACCTTGATGCCCTTGCTGCGAGCCTGCCACACCACGTCTACACGGTCGTCTATGACGAAGGCCACGGTGTCGGATTTGTCGTTGTCTTCGATGATTTGCGCAATGTCGCGTGCCGTTTCGGTCAGTTCCTTGGCGTCCGCCCGTTTGTCGCGCAGTTGGATGAACGTCGCGCCGCCGCGCAAGGCATCGTCCACCACGTCGGTGATCGGTCGGCCGTTGCAGTCGTCGGGACCCACCACGAAGTAGGCGGTCAGATTGAAGCGTTTGCGCATGGAAGCATAAGGGTAGTTGGTGGTCATGTGATGATCCTTGACGTAACGAAGAAACGATAAGTGGTGTGGTTGTGTTGGCGCGTTGGTGAAAGAGTGCGCAAGCGGCACAGCTGTGCCGCTTGCGGTGCATGTGATTAGAGGGCGCGCAATATCGCTGAGGTGGCGACCTGATCTTCCGTTATGTTCCACAGTGCATCGAGGAACTCGACTTGGAATGAACCGGGGCCTTTGGCGCTTGCTTGAGCGATTTCTCCAGCACGGTTATAAAGCACTGAGGCAGACAGCGCGGCCGTCAATGGGTCTGTTACTGCCAAATAGGTTGCCGTTACCGCGCCGAGCGAGCAGCCAGCGCCAGTGATTTTCGTCATTAACGCACTGCCGCCCGGCAGCCGGTAGACGCTATCTCCGTCGGTGATGAGGTCAAGTTTGCCTGACACAGCCACGGCTCCCGTGCCGGTGGTTGAATGCGAGGCGATATGTCGCGCCAGTCGCTTGGCTGCGTCGATGGCGGTGTCTACATCGTCGACCGATTCCACACCAGCCGGTCGTGTTGAGCCTGCTGCTTGCTCATCTGCTAAGGCAAGCTCCCACATTGCATCCAATGCGATAATCTCCGAGGCATTGCCGCGCACGATGGTTGGAGGAACACCCTTGAATGATTGCAGGATCTGTGTGCGCGCTGTTCCGATACCTGCGGCTACTGGGTCAAGCACCCAAGGCTTATCTAACTCGTGCAGGTTGCGCGCTATGTCAGGCAGCGCCTCGCGGAAGAATGGCAACAGCGTGCCGACGTTGATGTAGGTTGCTCCCGCAATGGCGGCAATGTCGATAATGTCGTCCGGCAGAAAGCTCATTGCTGCACTACCCCCAGCTGCCAGTTGCGCGTTGGCTACTAGGTTCATGGTGACAAAATTGGTAAAGGATTGGGCCAGAGGCGTTTTTTCATGCACGGCTTGCACGGCTTCACGAATCAATACGCGAATCGGATCGTTTTGTGCAAGCGGGACGATATTGGCGTGAGTGTTAACGCCGCTATTGTTATCGGTGGATACAGAAGGTGTATATGAAGATAGAGCTTCGCTCATGATTGCTCCCTACGCTGGTGTTAACCAACAGGTTCAAAGGGTTAGGCCTTGGGCCATTCTCAACTGCCGATCTTCCCAGCAGTTCCCCTGCGTGTATATGTGCGATTTTCACGATAAAACTATGCGCCGACAGGTGTTCATAAAGCTGCTATTAGGCGGCTGTTTTGTGGTTGCAATATCGCTATTTAGTGGGTTTGCATGAGTTGCTGAGCCAGTGATGTGAATTCGGCTGCTAGGGAAGTGCTAGTCAGGGTGCCGTCTTGATTGAGCACGGCTGGGCGGCCGGATTCACCCACTTCGCGGATTTCGGGGAGCAAAGGTAGCTGTGCCATCAATGGCACGTCATGGGCCAACGCCGAGGTGAGCTGCTGGGCAACCCGCTGGCCGCCGCCTTGGCCGAAGATGCGCAATTGTTCGCCATTATGGTCAAAATAGCTCATATTTTCCACCACACCGCGCACCTTTATTGGCACCTGTAGCGCCACCAACCCTGAGCGCACGGCGATATCGGAGGCGGAAGGTTGTGGTGTGGTGACGACCACCAGCTCGGCGTTCGGCAATGTCTGAGCGACAGAAATAGCCATATCACCGGTGCCGGGAGCCAAGTCGAGCAACAGCACATCCGGCTCTCCCCACCACACATCCGACAGGAACTGTTCCAACGAGCGTTGCAGACGTGGGCCCCGCCACAGAATCGCCCGATCTGCGCCGGCGAACATGCCGATGGACATGAGTTTGACGCCCCACGCCGTCACCGGCATCAGCATGCCGTTGAGGTTGGTGGGCTGCGCATGCACTCCGAACAGACGCGGCAACGAGAAACCATAGATATCCGCGTCGATAGCGGCGGTGTCGTAGCCCATTGCCGCGAACGTGGCCGCAAGATTGGCCGTCACCGAGGATTTGCCCACACCACCTTTGCCGGAGGCGACGGCGAAGATGCGTGTCTTGACGCCAGGAATGGTGAATGGATTCTGCCGGCGTTCGGCCTTGAGATTGGCGACCAGACCGGCGAGCTTGTCTTGGCTCATCGAACTGACCTCGATATGGGGAACCAACGTGGCACCGGAATAGGAAGCCATCGCGTTGTCGATTTGAGCGATGATGGTTTCGCTTAAGGGGCAATCTTTGACGGTGAGCTCGACATGGATGGTCACGTCGATGATATTGCCGTCGGGTCGTGGCGCGGCATCAATGCCGGCAATCATGCCCAAATCGGTGATGGAACGCCCCAATTCTGGGTCGCTCACCCGGCTCAGGCGGTCGAAAATCTCGGCTTCGATGTGCTGCAATGCGTCGCTCATAATCCTCCCCTCGCGGCTGCTTTTACGTTCGTCTTTTTTCATGCCTTCTGCTTTGCGTCCTCCACCTTAGCCGGTACTCCACAGATGCGCCAGAGGATATGTGTGACTTTTGCGTCACCTGTCCGCCTGCCGCTACTGACCGCGCGTCTTTTGTTATTTCGACCGAGCGTTAGCGACTGGAGAAATCTTTGACGCATGTTGAAACTATTCTGCCGCCCGCTGGCGTCCATAAGCTGAAGATAGAATGACCCCGTGGCATTGCGCTCACGGGGTCATTTCGCGGTCTGCTTGGATGTCCAGCAGACACTATCATGCTTATAAACGTTGCAATTGCAACATCTATAGG
>CAVFKU010000023.1:13961-22786 GCA_963623245.1 Parabacteroides merdae | reverse complement strand
GATGCAATATGCGCTCGTTCGCGTATTCGATCGGCAGCCTCACCTTGCGCAGCAGATCGGCGACCACTTCGCCTTTGGAACGGTCGAACTTGCGCCCCGAAGCTTCCATCGACAGGACGATGTTCTCCGCCACCGTCAGCGAGGGCAGCAGATTGAAACTCTGGAAAATCACGCCGATGTCATGGCTGCGGAAGCGATATCGGTTCAGCGTCGCCAGATCCTTGCCGTCATAGAGCACCCGGCCCTCGCTCGGGCAGGTCAGACCCGACAGCAGCGAAAGCACGGTGGTCTTGCCCGCCCCGGAAGGCCCGGTGATGGCGGTGAGACTGCCCGGCCGGAAGTCGCGGCTCAGGTCGTTGACGACCTTCTTGCCGCCTTTCGTGTAGGCGTAGGTGACATGATCGAGCGCGAGGATGGGGGTGGTTTCGTCTGTTTGGTCGGTAGTCATGTCATGTCCTTTCAGGATCGGTCGGCCAGAATCTGCAGCGGTTCATAGCGCACAATGGCTATCACGCCAACCAGTGCGGAAACCAGCGTACGTGCCAAGCCGATTGCTATGAGCTCTCCAATCACTTTGAAACTCACGGTGGCGTTGATTTCGCTGACGTAATTCACAGCCCGGCCAAAGCCGCCGCGACCATTGTCACTCGGCTTGTTGTCGGGAGCGGTCTTGTTGGAAGTGTCAGAAGTGTCAGAAGCACCGGAAGTGTTTGAAGTAGAGGAATCGGACGAGCTGTTGTCATTCGAGCCGGAGGCTCCAGGCGCCTCAGGCATGTCCGCCTTGCGGCCAAACTGTGCTTGCTGATTTGACTGCTGTGTCTGCTGGCTGGCGATTTGCTGTGCGAGCAGCTGGTTAGACACTGGTACCGATGCTACAGCGCCGCCAGCCACACCCAGAGCAAGACCAATCATGGTGACAATAAGCAGTTCAGTGACGAACTGTGCCACCACCTTAACCTTGGTGATGCCGATGGCGGTGAGCACGCCAATTTCATATTTGCGCTCGCGTACGTTGAACAGGTTGATGACGATAAGCACTGCTGCGCCCACTGCCAGCACGATGATCAGCAAGGTGAGTGCAAATTTGGAGAGATTGTCCAACGGCAGGAGGCTGGCTTCGTAATTCTCCACATCAGCGGATGAAACTGTGTAGCTGTCGTCCAGACCTGCCTTCTTTACGTCCGACGTGAAGGTATCGTAATCAGACTTGCTGGAAAGCACATAAGAGTAGTTCAACTGTGTACGCGAAGCAGAGGAGGTTGTTGAGCTGGAATCGTCGCTTGATGAGCTCGAGGAAGTGGATGAGCTCTCAGTGGACAGCCCCAGCTTTTGCAGCGTATTGATTGAAGTGTAGATCGCATTGTCAGGGTCGGAAGAAGTGCCCGACTTTGGCCCGCGCATGTTGGCGTCAGATGATGAGGTGTTCTTATAGATGCCGACAATGGTGAGTTCGTAGGTGGTGTCACTTCCCGACAAATCTTCCACTTCAAAGGTATCGCCAACGCTTAAGCCATTGAATTGAGCCAGTGCTTGGGGAATGATTACTTTGCCGTCTGCCTTGTAGCTAAAGACTTGCCCAGAGGACATGGTGAAGGTGCCGTTGGATGCGTTGGACACTGCCGTGTCGGAAGAAAAGCCGACGAGTGAGAAATCGCCGGAATCCATGCCGCCCATGCCGCCTTGGCCTCCAGGGCCGCCACCTTCGCCGCCGCGCTGGCCGTCGGGAGCGTCTCCAGTGCTTTCGGAAGAATCAGAGGAATCGCTAGAGTCGCTGTCGGAAGAGCTGGATGATTCGACTGGCTGGAAGTCATCAGTGGCATTGACGGATGTAGTTTCGGTGTAATACGTTGTCACAGGCACGCTGGAGGCTTCGGCATACTCGTCATATTCGCTGACTGTCAAGCTGTCTTGGTTGAGCGCTTCTCGCATGGAATCGACATCCGGCTTCTCGTTGTCGCTGGACGAGTTGTTTTCTTGCGCTTGCTGCATGAGCTTGTCTCGATCCACGCTGATGGTGGCGGTGACAGTGGTGGAGTTTAGGCCGTCACTGCGTGCGCTTTCAGCTGAGCTGCGAATGGCCAAGCCGATAGTGGCAGCCGCCGCAATAACGGCGACGATGATGGCGATAAGAATGTTGCGGCCAAAATTACGCACAACAGATCGCCAAGCGTTCTTCAACACGAACATGGGGGAGTTTCCTTGAGTTATATTAAGCGGCTGGCCGGATGCCTTGCCGCGCTACAGATGTATCATGCGTCTAGCGCCTGTATGTGCTCTTGTGGCTTTCTGGGATGATTGCGATGAACTTCGTGATATTGCCCGAACGAAAGCTGAATGCTTCCTGATGGTGCGTATTGTAGGTTGCGCCCCATCGTAAGCGTTGAAAAAGAAGCGACCGCGCATGAACACACAGGCGGTCGCTTGAGAGAGGGTAATTACTTGCCCGCGGCGGCGAGGTAGTCGGGAATTTCGTCTGGATATTGTGGCCACGCGCCGTTCTGCGTGCACACATAGGCGGCGGTGTTCACAGCCTTGCGATGTGCCTCAACCAGCGAATCGCCAAGCAGGATGTGCGCGGTGAACGTGCCGGAGAACGAGTCACCGGCGCCCACGGTGTCCACTACTTCGACGCGCGCGGTGTCCACAGTGGAGGTTTCGCCCTTCTTGGAGATGATGGTCGAATAAGCCGCGCCGGCGGTCAGGATGATGTAATCCAGATGGTATTGCTCAAGGAACCAGCGGCAGGCGTCCTCGCCGGAGGTGCCGCGGATGTCGAACATATCGCGCAGCAAGAGCAGTTCTTCATCGTTGATCTTGAATACAGTGGCGTATTCGAGCAGTTCTTGAATAAGCTCTTTGGAATAATGATCGCCGCGCAAGTTGATGTCGAAAAACTTCATTGCACTCGGCTTGGCGTGCTTCAAGAGCTCGGTGATGGTGGCGTGTGATTCGGGCGAGCGCAATGCTAGGGTGCCGTAGCAGATCGCGTCCGCCTGTTCGACGACGCTGATGAGTTCTCGGGTGTAGAGAATATGATCCCATGCCACGCCTTTGACGATGGTGTATTCGGGAATACCTCCGCGCAACTCGACCTCGACGGTGGAGGTGGGCCAGGCGTTGCGCTGGATGACGGCATGGATGCCAGCTTTGGCGGTTTCGGCCAGCAGCTCGTCACCGAGTTCGTCTTCGCCAACCGCGCTGATGGAATAGCCTTCAGCGCCGTTCTTCATGGCGTGGTAGGCGAAGTTCACCGGGGCGCCTCCCGCGCGCTTGCCGCTTGGCAGCATATCCCAAAGCAGTTCGCCGAGTGAAAGAACGATTGGCTTGCTCATTGTATTGTGTTCCTTTCTATTGGGGTGGACTCTTGTATCCGTATGGTTATTTGAAGGTGAAGAATTGCGAGGGGTGGTCAAGGAAACGAGTTATCGCTACTGATGCTGCGCCTAGGACTGTGGCGTCGGTAGGCATGGTGGACAGTGTGATGGTGGTGGTATCGGCAATTGCGTCAATGGCGCGCTGCCTGACCACACGTTCGATCTCTTCAAGTAGGATTTGACCCGCTTTGGAAACGATGTCTCCGATGACGATGTGTTCAGGGTTGAAGGTATTAAAAATAATAAGGCATCCATAGCCAACGTATCGCCCGATGGTGCGCACCATAGCTTGGGCTTTAGCGTTGCCTTCTTCGGCTAGATGGAACAAGTGCCGGCAGGCTTCGACGTGCTCCATACTGGCTGCGTTGGGAATAAGTGCACCTTCTTCAATGAGCATGCTGTGAATGGCTGGAGCGGAGCAATAGCGTTCAAGGCATCCCACGTTGCCGCAATCGCAAGGCTGGCCGTTCACGTCGATGGAGACATGTCCGATTTCGCTGGCGACGCCGAGCGAGCCGTTGATAATACGCCCATTGTCGATAACGCCCAGCCCCACACCTTCGCCGATGAGGTAATAGGCGAGGTTGTTGGTTTGTTTGCTGGGGGAGAACAGGTAGTTGGCAAGTGCGCCAGCGCGGGCGTCCTGTTCTATGAACACAGGCACGCTAAATGCGTGAGCAAACTCTTCAATGAAGTTGATTTTGCGCCATTCTTGCATGGAGGAGACGACGGCCGTGCGCCCGACATTGCGCAAATAGGGGCCAGGGACAGCCATGCCGATGGCGACGATAGAGCCGTCTTTGTTAAGCAATGCTTTGATGCGCTTGTGAATGGAAGCTATGGTTTCGTCAATGGTGTGTTCGTAGACGTTGGGCAGGGTATCCAGCTTGATTGTTTGTCCGGCGAGGTCGAATACGCCGATCTGCACCAGTGAGCGTGCGAACTTGACACCGATGATATGGAAGCGTGATGCATCGAGTTTTAGTCCGATGGAACGGCGGTTCTTGGCGCCTTCAAAGTCGCCGGTTTCTTCGATCAAGCCGACTTCAAGAAGCTGGGCGGTGATTTTTGTGATAGCGGCTGGTGTTAGCCCAAGCGCCTTGGCGATTTGCGCACGTGAGCTGATGTTGTTGTGGTAGAGGTGGTGCAGGATACGCGAGCGGTTGGCTTCTGCAATGCTGGCTTGCGTCGCTGTGGTGTTGGATGTAGCGCTCACTGGCACCTCCTTGTCATTCACCATTGAATATAAACCTGATTAAGATATTAACTCAGTTAATCAATAGGTGTGTGCATGGCGTGTCGCTAGAGGTGGGGCGGATGTTTGCAGAGCTAGAAGCGACGGAGCATCTTTTGTAAAACAGAAATGCTTTCTGCTTGAATAATAATGTCTTCACCACACTGGCAGCGCCGTACGGTGACACGCGAATGCGCATAAGGAGACGTGAGTTCGTTGAGCGTATGCTCTGCTGCGTTTAAGAATGTGCTGTTGATAAGATCAGCTGGCCCATATACCACGATGTCACTTAAGTCGAGCAGGCCGGCTGGTGTGGCTAATGCTTGGCCCAAGTATCCGCCAGCTTGCTGCAGAATATCATTCTTATGAGCCTCATCAAGCAGTATCTGTCGGCGCAATGCCGGTGCACAGATAAGTTCCTCTAAACATCCTCGTTTGCCGCACACGCACTTGGGGCCTTGTGGGTCAATAGTGACATGCCCGATTTCGCCCGCAGCATGGTTTGTGCCCAACACAATGTCGTCGTCAATGAGCAGTGCTGCGCCAACGCCTGTTGAAACTTGCACAAGCATGGTATTGGGAGTGCCCTGTGCAAAAAACCGTTCGGTGAGTATGGCACTGTTGGTGTCATTGTCAATAACGACAGGGTATCCGAAACATTCCTCCAGCAATGCGCCAAGATTGAGGTTGAACCAGCCAATATTACGTGAGTCGAGTATCGTGCCTTCGTTATCAACAATGCCAGGCACGCCAACTCCAATGCCTAGCACTTCGCCTGCTGAGTGCTCAATAAGTTGCTGGCATAACTGCGTAACAGCGTCGGGTGTTACATTGTTCTCACTTTCCACCGTTAATTCGATGCGCTCTCGAACTTGCCCCAGCAGGTCGGTGACGGCGCCTTTCATGAGATAAGGCTGGGAGAGATCAAGTGAAATGATATTCCAGTATTCGGTGTCGATACTCACCAACGATCCCTTTTTGCCGCGATGTGATGAGTTCTCTGGGCCAACCTCCTTGAAGAAGTGGTGATCAATCAGCTCGCAGACCACTTCAGAAACAGACACTCGACTCAACGAGGTTCGCCGGCTCATTTCAGCGCGTGAAAGCGTCCCGCTGGGGAACAGCAGGCTGAAAATCATCATGCGGTTATTGATGCGTATGTCGGTGGGATCAGTTTTTTTAGTGACGCTCATGAGAGGAAGAGAGTAGCTCATGGCATATCCTCCTTAGGTCTGTCTGCAAAGTTGACATAGAGATTATCTCTCCATTCAATGCGTGAATGCGTTGGATGCCACTGTGCTTGCTTTTGTTCGTCAGCATCGTTGATAAACACATTACGTTCCACAAGAGCTGCCCCATTGGCTCTGTCGGCTTCAATGCGCAAAGGTTCGCATCGCTCGTCCATAATGAATACATTGTGATGTACCCACGCATCGGGATTGCGTGGAATGTCAATTGCGCCCGCTAGGTCGTGATGGGCAACATTGTGGCAGAACTCAGAATTAACGGCTTTTTCGTTGCAAAACATCACTGTGCCGCCGGAATTGCCTGATGAGAAGTTGTGCTGATATATGGTTCCGTCGCCAAAATCTGCATCCCATGCTTGGCCGTCGCCATTGCCATTGTCGGCGCCCAAGGTGTCGTAAGCTTCGTTGTATTCAAATAGCGCGTCCTTGCATCGCCAAGGCCAGATTGCCGCGGCCACCTTGTCGTTGCTGGTGGCTGTGTATACATCGTTGTTGATCTGGCAGGCTGCACGCCGCGACACGTTTCGTTTGATTAGTGGGCGCAGGCAGTACATCGTAGTGATGGCGTCGCCGCCACAATCTTCAACCGTGTTGCCCTCGATGCGGACGTTTGTAGCGCCATAGGTTTCGATAGTAGAGTCCTCAATGCTGCCGTCGCCATAGTCGAATGTGTTATTCCAGGCGCCGTTCTCGTCGCGCCCGCCGTTGTCAATATAGTTGAGATAGGCGGTATATCCCACGGCGATTCCCCATCGGTTGACGCGGCGAACCAGATTACCTACAATCTGCACGTCATCAAATCGCGCAATGCAGGTTTCTTGCTTGGCTGGGTTTTCGGGCAAGTGGGCCATGATATAAATACCGCCGTTGGCCATGTGCTTGTCGTACACATTGCCGTTCACGTCGTGAATAAACAGGTTGCGCAGCACCGTGTGGCGTACCGTGCCGATTTCTTGAGCCACTACAGCTACACCTGTGCGATCCATCACATCGAGATCGTTGTAAGCGAAGCCGTCAGAATCGTCTAGACGTTTGTTGCTAATCTCCAAATCGCTTACCTCGACGTACGGCACGTCTTTGAGGAGCAGTGCCGTGGACACGTTGCCCTTATTGCGATGTGGGGCACCTCCGATGGGGGCGTGATAGTCCTGATACCATATGCCGCTGCCGTTGGCGTGGATGGCCGGGCGTGGTTTGTCTGCGTTGCCGTATGCTCCGATATGAATGGGGTTGTTCTCAGCTCCTGAGCCGGTGATGTGTAGATATTGCCCGTTGAATACCGAGCCGCGTTCGAGCAGAACTGTATCGCCTGGAAGCAGTGTGAGGCTGTTAATAGGCAAGAGGCTTTTGAATGGGCTGTTTGGAGCGGTGCCCGTATTGGAGTCGTTGCCGTTTTCAGAAGAGATGTAGTAGTCCGTCATAGTCGTCCCCGTTGCTCGTAGTGGCTGCAATAAAATTAAGAGAGTTTATTAAAAGAATAGCATATTTGTATAAAGGCCATAGAGAACGTTGGAAATAGAAGGAAAATAGTTTTTGTTAGCAAAGTTGACAAAAAAGAAATGCAGCGTTATGCTTAAAGCAAGTTGTCGCATTGAGTGACAGCACTGTTCAAAGGAGAGAGTGATGATTTCACAGCATAAGCGCCTCATGGCCGGCATCGCTGCCGTCGCCGTGATGGGCATCGGACTGGCTGGGTGCGGTTCTTCTAGCACCAGTGATTCATCCGACGTGGTCAACATCACCTACATGCATCGTCTTCCTGACAGTGACGGCATGACGCTCGTCAAAGACATTGTCGCCAAGTGGAATAAGGAACATCCGAATATTCAAGTCAAGGCCACCAAGTTTGACGGTGCGGCTCAAGACATGATCAAGAAACTCGAAACTGATGTGAAGGCGGGCAGCGCGCCCGACCTGGCACAAATCGGTTACGCTGAACTGCCTGAAGTGTTTACCAAAGGCATGTTGGAAGATGTCACTTCTGAAAGTTCCCAGTATGAAGGAAACTTTGCTTCCGGCGCTATGAAACTGATGAAAATCGACGGCAAGACATACGGTTTGCCGCAAGATACCGGCCCGCTGGTGTATTACTACAACAAGGCTGCTTTTGATGAGCTTGGCTTGAAGGTTCCAGAAACAGCTGATGAGTTGATTGCTGAAGCAAAAACAGCCGCCGAGAAGGGCAAATACATTATTGCCTATCAAGCCGACGAGGCTGGGAACACCTTCTCTGGCTTAGCGGGTGCTTCCAATCCGTGGTACACAGTCAAGAATGACGCTTGGGTTGTTGACACTGAAACAGACGGTTCCAAAGCTGTTGCCGATGTGTTCCAGCAGCTGCTTGACGCTAAGGCGGTGTCTACGAATCCCCGCTGGGATCCTTCCTTTGATGCTTCATTGCAGGATGGCTCGCTTATTGGCACCATCGGTGCAGCTTGGGATGCGCCATTGCTTAAGGATTCTGCGGGAGACACAGGCAAGGGTGATTGGCGTGTGACGCAGGTTGGTGACTGGTTTTCCAACAATGGCAAGACAGGTCCCAATGGTGGTTCAGGTGTGGCTGTGCTTAAGGGATGCGAGCATAAGGCTGAAGCCCTGCAGTTCCTCAACTGGTTTAACACACAGGTTGAAGACCTGACCTCACAAGGTCTGGTCGTGGCGGCGAGCACGCAGGCTGCTGAAACTCCTGAAAGCTGGTCTGAGTTCTTCGGTGGGCAGGACCTCATGAAGGAATTTGCTACCGCAAACGAGAACATGGGCGAGTTTACCTACATGCCAGGCTGGTCAGCAGTGGCTTCCGCTATGAAGGAAGTTGCTGCTAAGGCTGCCGATGGTTCTGGCAAGGTTGCTGACGTCTTCTCTGAGGCTCAGAAAACCTCTGTTGAGACGCTTGAAAATTACGGCCTGTCCGTAGCTAAGTAATCGAGTACCTGCCGTTAGTAATGGCAGGTTGCTCCGTCGGGCCGGAGC
>CAVFKU010000023.1:0-13951 GCA_963623245.1 Parabacteroides merdae | reverse complement strand
ATATATAGGTTCGGAAGAGCTAATTTTTCAATCTTGTGAAAGACCTGAGGTGTCGATATGTCTTCAGAGGCGCATTCATTGAAACGCTCCAATGCGGCTAAACGCGAAAACCGCACCGGCTGGGCGTTTATGGCTCCCTTCGCAGTGCTTTTCGCCATTGTGTTCATCATCCCTATTTTCTATGCAATCTATTCCAGTTTCTTCCGTCAGGTAAGCGTCGGAGGCGGTGCTTACGGCGGCGGCGAGCTTGTTAACCAGTTCGTAGGGATGAAGAACTTCATATATGTGTTCACCTCCGCAGGGTTCTGGTCTGGTGTTGGCAGAGTGCTGATTTACACAGCTGTGCAGGTGCCCATCATGATTATCGTGGCCTTGGGTCTTGCCATGCTTATCGATTCGTTTGTTGTCAAGCGCATCAGTGGTTTTCGTCTTGGATATTTCCTTCCCTATGCCATTCCGGGTGTGGTTGCCTCGATTATTTGGGTTTACCTATATAACGGCCAGATTTCGCCGATTGTTAAAGGTTTTGCGGCGCTGGGAGTTAGTGTCGATTTCTTTGCTGACAATGTGGTCCTCGCCTCGATGGCTAACATCACTACATGGACGTTCACTGGCTATAACATGCTGATTTTTCTTGCTGCTTTGCAGGCTATTCCGCACGACCTTTACGAAGCGGCTCGCATTGATGGCGCAAACGGTTGGCAAATTGCCATGAAAATTAAGCTGCCCAATGTGCGTTCTGCTGCTTTGCTGGCCATGCTGCTTTCCATTGTTGGCACTATTCAGCTGTTTAATGAACCGCAGATTATGCAGACTGCTGACCCTGGCATTTCCAAGACGTTTACCCCCATGATGATGGCTATGAACACTTCCCAAGGTACGTTGACGCCGGGTGGTGATGGCCCTGCTTCTGCTATTGCCATTGTGATGGCGTTGATTGCGGGCGTGCTCGCCACGCTTTATGCTCTGGCCGAAAGGAAGGTGAGTGACCAATGAGTTTTGTAAATATGAATGCCGTCCGCAGTGAACGTGACCGCAAGAAAGCTGAGCGTGCAATGGAAAAGCGTCGTGAGGCGGCGCAGCACGACCTGCCGCGTTCGATGAGGCCTTCGCCCATGGTTAAGGCCATCACCGTTATTTTGCTGGTTGTGGCGTTGATCTACTTCCTGTTCCCGATTTATTGGGCAATTATCGCTTCAACAAAAACGCCCTCGCAGATGACTGGAAGCAATGGCTTGTGGTTTGCGGTGAGTCTTGATCAGATTCCCAACGCTATCGCCACCAACTATTCCAAGTTATTGGGCTGGACGCGCGGCCAATTCTGGCGTTGGGTGTTGAACTCGTTAGTGTATTCAGGCATTTCAGCTCTTATTGGCACCATCATTTCAGTTATGGCTGGTTACGCCACCGCGAAGTTCGATTTCCGCGGCAAGAATCTTGCCATTGGCGTCATTATGGGTTGTATGCTCATGCCATCAGCCTTGCTAACCATCCCGATGTATTCCATTTTCCATGCAGCACACTTGACGAACACCATGCTGTCGATCATCATTCCATGTTGCGTGTCGCCGTTTGGCTTTTTCCTTGGGCGTGTTTATGCGCAGACCTCTGTGCCGAACGAGCTACTGGAAGCTGCCCGTATAGACGGCGCTGGTGAGGCGAGGATTTTCTTCACCATCGTATTGCGCTTGCTGGCGCCGGCTATGGTGACTATTTTCCTATTCATGTTCGTCGCCACATGGAATAACTTCCTATTGCCGTTGATGATGATTTCCTCTGACACGTTGAAGCCAGTCACGCTTGGATTGTATGGCATGGTTTCACTGGCCACATTCAACGATCGTGGAGCTTTGATGATGGGTGCTTTGCTCGGCGTGCTGCCGGTTATTGCCTTGTTCCTCGGTCTTCAACGCTATTGGCAAGCTGGTCTTGCTGCTGGTGCTGTTAAGGGCTGATTTGGGTTTATAGCATATCGACAAGGAGGCAATGACGATGAGTGTTGGACGATTTACACTGCCTAGCGAAGAGCATTTCGCTGCTAAAACCGAGGAGCTTGCCGAGCTGTGGGGAGCTGATGCCATACGTAATTCAGACGGCACTCATCTGGACGATGAGGTGCTGGCCTTAGGTAAACGAATCTATAGCGCGTATTTTCCCAGCCGTGCCCACAACGAGTGGATTAGTCAACACATGGACGAGACCCCTCAGGTCTACCTTATGAGCAGGCGTATTCTCGCTGAAAGCGAGACGGTTCATGTGCTGCTGATGGATGCGTTCTACGAAGAGCAGCTTAAGGTGAACCGCGATGCTGACCCGCACCGCTACTGGGAGGTTATCGACCGCACCAGCGGGCGCGTTATTCCCATATCCGATTGGGAGCTTGACGCTACGGTAGACACAGTGCATATCTCCAGCGCAACACCGATGCACGAATATACAGTCTCGTTCCTCGCGTATATCATCTGGGATCCAGTTGAGATGTATAACCATCTGACCAACAATTGGGGTGACAAGGAACACGAGATTCCCTTCGACATCTACCATCCAGCAACGCGTCAATTTGTGATGGATACCTTTGCTGCGTGGCTGGAGAATAACCCTGCCGCCGATGTGGTGCGATTCACGACGTTCTTCTATCAGTTCACACTGCTGTTTGACCAGCAGGCTCGAGAGAAAGTAGTGGACTGGTTTGGCAGTTCCTGCACAGTGTCGCCGCAAGCGCTTGACGACTTCGAGAAGCAATACGGCTATCGTTTGCGGTCGGAGGATTTTGTTGACGCAGGCTGTTACAACTCAGCTTGGCGAGTGCCTGGCAAAGCACAGCGCGACTGGAATGACTTTCTCACCAATTTTGTGCGAGGAGAAGTCAAGCAGCTTGTTGATATGACGCATGCTGCTGGCAAAGAAGCCATGATGTTTTTAGGAGACCAGTGGATCGGCACCGAACCATACAAGGATGGTTTTGACGCTCTTGGACTGGACGCTGTGGTTGGTTCTATTGGTGACGGCACCACCACGCGCATGATTGCTGATATTCCAGGCGTTAAATACACCGAAGGCCGGTTCTTGCCATACTTCTTCCCTGATACTTTCTACGAGGGCAACGATCCAAGTATTGAAGGCCTTGACAATTGGCGAAAAGCTCGCCGTGCGATTCTGCGTTCGCCGATTTCGCGCATGGGATATGGCGGGTATCTCTCGCTTGCGGCGGCATTCCCGAAGTTTGTGGACACAGTGGCACATATTGCCGACGAGTTTAGGCAACTGCACGAGAAAACGGGAGGCGTGGCCGCTCAAGCCAAGCTTAATGTGGCGATTCTTAACTCGTGGGGCAAGATGCGTTCTTGGATGGCATACACGGTGTCCCATGCGCTGCCAAACAAGCAAACCTACTCGTATTACGGCATTCTAGAAGCGCTTTCTGGTATGCGCGTAAATGTGCGCTTTATCAGCTTCGATGATGTGCTTGAGCATGGTGTGGACGACGACATCGATGTTATTATCACTGGCGGCCCAGTCGATACTGCATATTCAGGTGGTGATGTGTGGCTTGATGAGCATCTTGTTGCGACTTTGCGTGCTTGGGTGCGTAAAGGTGGTGCGCTCGTGGGTGTGGGGGAGCCCTCATCTACAACACGTGCTCAGAGCGGGCGTTTCTTTCAATTAGCTGATGTGCTTGGTGTGGATGAAGAGCGCTTCCAAACGCTGTCTGTTGACAAGTATTTCGCACCAATCACAGCGAAGCATTTCATCACCGAAGATGTTGAATTAGATGACGGCATTATCGAAGCGGCGAATGCTGCGCGCGCGACGCCTCTCAGTGGATGTGGCGGAGGGCAGGGTGGCTATGTTGGTGGCATTGATTTCGGTGAGCCGATCGCCAACACCTATCCCATCAGTGAAAATGTTACCTTGCTTCGAGCTGATAATGGGCAAGTTCAGCTCGCTGTTAACGAATATGGCCAAGGTCGAGGCGTGTACGTCTCTGGCTTGCCATATTCAGCTGCTAATGCACGATTGCTGGAACGCATACTGTTCTATGCGAGTCATCATGAAGATCGATACCTTGCTTGGAGTTCTTCCAATCCTGAATGTGAAGTGGCATATTTCCCTGACCAGCAGGTGTATTGTGTCATCAACAACACCGACCATCCTCAATCAACCATCGTCACTTGCGGGGATGGGTCGCAGGAGCAATTTGAATTGGAAGGTAGTGGTATCGCCTGGCGCAAGGAGAGATCATGACAGTCATGAATCACCCATATCGCATCGGTATTGATGTGGGGGGTACGAAAATTGCTGGTGTATTGATTGATGCCGCCGGTGCAGTGCTGGACACGAGAGAGATACCAGCCAGAGCTGGCGCAGATAACCTCATTAACGACGTTGTTCATATTGCGACAACATTGTGCGCAGATCCGACGCCGGTCGGTATTGGCACTCCTGGGCAGGTAGACAATGTCAACGGTGTGGTAAGAGCTATTGCCAATCTCAATATCACTGAACTGGCTTTGTGTTCTGAAGTGCGTGCGCGTCTCGGCGTTCCCACACATGTGGAAAATGATGTGAATGCAGCCGCACTTGGAGCAAAAGCAGTGGATGCGGCTGATGTTGGCGATGAAGACACTGTGGTATTTCTCAATTTTGGCACCGGCTTAGCGGCAGGAGTTGTGCGCCAAGGAAAACTAGAGAGAGGCTACCGTGGTGCGCTTGGAGAAATAGGCCATGTGCCTGTCGATCCCAATCGTTTTCTATGTCCATGTGGGCAGCACGGGTGTTTAGAGACCATTGCTTCTGGTGGTGCTGTGGCGCGTTTGTGGCCATGTGATGGGCCACCTATGCCTGATTTGTTGGCGAGTGCTGGGCAAGGTGATGCAAGAGCGAAGCGTATACTCGATAAGGTCACGTATGGTATCGGCGATGCCGTGCAATTGGTGGCTCAGGCATACGACCCGCGTGTGATGATTCTCGGTGGCGGCATGTGTAAAACAGGCAGGC
This sequence comes from Parabacteroides merdae, assembly GCA_963623245.1. GTDB lineage: Bacteria > Actinomycetota > Actinomycetes > Actinomycetales > Bifidobacteriaceae > Bifidobacterium. The sequence goes on along the minus strand of CAVFKU010000023.1, from coordinate 8,953 downwards.
CGTTCTTGGATCTCGTCACGCGAGAATTGCAACGAAGGCAAGAGGGTTGTCATTTCCTGTCCGCTATCGACATTCCGTCGAGATTGCGCTTGGCTTCGACGAATCAGCCTCTCGGTGCCATCGGCGCCGCGCTGGCGCTTGATGAATAATGCTTGCACATAATGTGGTGTGCATGGAAAGGAACAGATACACATGGCAGAGATCGTCATTGTCAAGGATGAGAATGAAGCGGGCGAGATTTATGGCCACTCGGTTGCCAATCTCATCAAAGCCAAGCCGAATGCAGTGCTGGGCTTAGCCACAGGATCAAGTCCGCTGGCTGCCTATCAGGCGCTTGCTAACATCGTGCGCGATGAAGGTATTGATATGAGCCAAGTGCAAGGGTTTGCGCTGGATGAATATATTGGCTTGCCGTTAAGCCACCCCGAGTCCTACCACAGCACTATTTTCCGCACGGTGGTCGAGCCGCTAGGCCTTGACCCAGCAAAGGTGCATGTGCCAGGCGATGTGCTTGACGGCGCATCGTTGGAAGATGGGGCAAAGGTTGCTGGTGCAGGAGCTGCTTATGACGCGGCGATAGAAGCCGCTGGCGGTATTGACGTTCAGATTCTTGGCATTGGCACTGACGGGCATGTTGGTTTCAATGAGCCAGGCTCTTCGCTGGCGTCCGGCACGCGCGTCAAAACCTTGGCCGAACAGACCCGTATTGACAATGCTCGCTTCTTTGATAATGATGTCAATCAAGTGCCCACCCATTGCATTACGCAGGGTATTGGCACCATTATGAAAGCGCGGCATCTAGTGTTGTTGGCTTTTGGTGCAGGCAAAGCTGAAGCCATAGCGGAAACTGTTGAAGGTGGTATTAGTGCCTTCTGCCCAGCTTCTGCGCTACAAATGCATCCTCATGCCACAATCATTATGGATGAAGAAGCTGCTTCGCGCTTGCGCCACAAGGATTACTACCGTTACGCCTATGCTCACAAGCCTGCGTGGCAGCATATCTGACGTGAAGGATGAAAGTTGTGGCTGGTGCACGTTCGTTAGCATGTGCCGGTTGCTGGTACTGCTAAAGATGCAGTGCGATTCGCAACGCCATTGCTGCATAAGCTTGATGTGAGGAGCAGATGTATGAACGCTCATGAACAGGAGGCGGCTCGCGTCACAGCTGCTCTTAGCGGTGCTGCGCGGCCGGTCGCCATTGAACATGCACGTGTTATTGATGCCAATGGAATACGGGAAGATTCTTGGGTTGTTAGTAATGCGCAAGGCGTGATTGTTGACACAGGGGATGGGCGACGTGAGTTTCTTCAGGCTTGCGAACAAGTCGGTCTCAATGCTAGAGACGCTATCGACGCGCACGATCGTACGGTAGTCCCCGGCTATGTGGATATTCATGCGCATGGTGCTTGGGGGGCGAGCTTTGACGATGGTGAGCAAGGCATTGATATTGCGCGTGCTGGTCATGCAGTGCACGGCACCACGCGCCAAGTGCTGTCGCTAATCACCAACCCACTCGAGGTGATGTGTGCCAATATTCGCACTGTGCGGGCAAAAATGGACGAGCGTCCAGACATTCTTGGATGTCATTTGGAAGGCCCATTCCTCGCTGTGCGGCATAAAGGAGCGCATAGCCGTGAGTGCTTGACTAATCCTGAGCCGCATATTGTTCAGGCCATGCTTGCAGCAGCTGACGGCTGCATTCGTCAAGTGACCATCGCGCCCGAACTGCCGCACGCTATTGAAGCGATTCGTACCTTTGTTGCTGCGGGTGTGGTGCCTGCTGTGGGGCATTGTGATGCTGATTATGCCGCTGCCAAAGCTGGATTTGAAGCTGGAGCGGGTGTGCTCACTCACATGTTCAATGCGATGAATGGGCTGCATCACCGCGAACCTGGCCCAATTCCTGCCGCTGTGGAAAGCTCGGGAGTCATCATCGAACTGATTAACGACGGTTTTCACGTGCAAGACCCGATCGTCAAGCTCGGTTTCGGCTTTGCGTCACACCGCACAGCATTCGTTACCGACGCCATGGCTGCCACCGGCTGTGCGGACGGGACGTACACGCTTGGTGCGTTAGAAGTCAACGTGGTGAACGGGCATGCGCGGCTCGTCTCTAACGGGGCAATTGCCGGCTCCACACTGACATTGGAGACCGCGGTTGCACGTGCGATTAATGAGCTGGGCATCAATCCTGTTGACGCTGTTGAAGCGGCCACGCTTACTGCCGCACGCGCATTTGGCCTTGACAAGGCTAACACGGTGACAGGTGCGCCGATTGGCCTAATTGCCAAAGGTTTTGCTGCTGATTTTAACCTGCTTAACCCCGCAGATTGGTCAGTGGAGCACGTGTGGTGTGCCGGCCGAGCATTGAAATAGACTCGAGCTTCCTGCGTGCTTTCAGGCTTGGGCGCGCTCGGCCATCCAAGCTTCGACAGCGTCGATTTCCTTGGGAATGCCGGCAGAAAGCCATTCTGGGCCGTTTTCGCCCATCAGCACGTCGTCCTCAATGCGAATGCCGATGCCGCGGAATTCGGGCGGAATGAGCATGTCATCTTCGCGGAAGTACAGTCCAGGTTCGATGGTGAAAATCATGCCAGGGCGAATCGGCGCGCCCTGATACTCCTCAAAGCGAGCTTGCGCACAGTCATGCACGTCAAGGCCTAAGTGATGCGCCACGCCACAGGCTAGCCAGCGGCGGTGCTGCTGGCCTTCCGGGGATAGAGCCTCCTCGACACTCACCGGCAACAATCCCCAGTCGTGCAACCGTTCAGCGATCACGCGCATGCAGGCGTGATGGATGTCACAATAGGTGGCACCCACCTTCGCGGCCTCAAAACCGGCCTGCTGGGAGTCGAGCACCGCCTGATAGAGGCGTTTCTGCAAATCGGTGAACGTGCCGTTCGTCGGGAAGGTTCGGGTGATGTCCGCTGTATAGAGCGAATCGACCTCGACGCCGGCATCCACCAGCAGCAGGTCGCCCGACCTGACACAGCCGGTGTTGCGCATCCAATGCAGAATCGGGGCGTGCGGTCCGGAGGCGATGATGGAATCGTAGCCAACAGCGTTGCCCAGCTCGCGCGAAACTGAATTGAACGCGCCTTCCAGAATGCGCTCACTGCGCGGCTTGTCAAGTGCATCGGGCAGTGCGGAGAGCAAGCGGTCGAATCCGGCCTTGGTGGCGGTAATGGTCTTGCGCATTTCGCTGACTTCATAAGCGTCTTTGGTCAAGCGAGCCTCCGCGGCGAACTCGTGCAGTTTGTCGTCGTCGGCGGTGTTGCTGTCAGGGTCGCTAAAACCGTTGGCCTGACGCACGTTTTCCACCATCTGGGTGATGTTCGGGTCAGTTTCGCGCACCACGCGCACACGCACTGCACCTGCCTGCGTGCCCACGTCTTTGGATAGCGCGTCGGCAAGTTGGGCGATGTCATGGGTTTCAATGCCTGTCATTGCTTGCAGCTCTTTCAAGCCTGCGCGAGGGCCCACCCAATACTCGCCGTAATGGGGGTTCGTGAAGAAATCAGTGGTGGAATTGTCGGCGCGAGGGGCCACAAACAGCTCTGGCATGTGCGTCTTGCCGGCCCCTGCTTCAGGGCTGTCTGGATCAAGTGGGTTCAATACGAGCACGGCGCCCGCCTCATAATCTGTGCCGAGGCCGGTGTAATACGCGAACGTGGTGTCGGGGCGGAACATATAGTCGCAATCGTTGCTACGCACTTTGGGCTGGCCTGCAGGAATGACCAAGCGTTCACCCACAAACGCCTTGCCTAGCGCTTCAAGACGCGCGGGTGTAAACTTCGAGGATTCAAGCGGCGCAATATCAGGGTCATCGCTAGCCCAGCCGGAACGCATGAACTCTTTGAACCCTTCCGAATATGGGCTGAGTGAACGGTTGTTCACGCGCTCGCCTACAGCCTGATCGTCCGTGCTTTCAGTCTCATATTCCGTATCGGCACTCACTTCGTTCATTGACACAACTCCTTTGCATCCATTACCCATGCGGGTGTACCTCCCCACATCCTAGCCCTACCTCTTCGCGGCGGCTCGCTAGAATGAAAAAGGTTTTAAAACATACGAGAGGGAAGCATGTCATTCGAGCATCCGAACAGGAACGGTGAGACCATCCGTGACGTGGAACTGGACATTATGAGCCGCCCGCCGGAGCATAACACCACCAACCTCAATCTTGACCGAATGAATCTTATGCTCGATCTGCTGGGGCACCCCGAGCAGTCGTTTCGCGTTATCCATATCACCGGCACTAATGGCAAAGGTTCCACCGCACGTATGGCCGAGGCAATTTGCCGCGCCTACGGATTGCGCACGGGGCTATACACTTCGCCGCATCTAGAAAAAATCAATGAGCGTATCGCTATCGATGGGCAGGAGCTTTCCGACGACGATTTTATTGACGCATGGGATCAGGTGAAAGACCTCGTTGCCATGGTGGACTCCAACATGGTGGACGCTGGCAAGCCGCGCATGAGTTTTTTCGAGGTGCTTACCTCGATGGCACTGTGGAAGTTCGCCGACGCGCCGGTGGATGTGGCCGTGGTTGAGGTCGGCATGGGTGGGGAGTGGGACGCCACCAATGTGCTCAATGCTGATGCTGCTGTTATTGGTTCGATTGACATGGATCATATGCAATGGCTGGGCGACACCGTCGAGCGTATCGCTGAAGAAAAAGTAGGCATTATCAAGCCTGACTGCACTGCTATTATCGCCCCTCAGCCGCACGCTGAAGTCGTGATGCCGATTATTAAGGCGGCTGCCGAGCGTGCTCATGCCACGCTAGTGCGTGACGGGCATGAGATGGAAGTAGTGAGCCGCATGCCGGCGGTTGGCGGGCAGGTTGTCACTCTTGCCACACCGCTCGGCACGTACGCTGAAGTGCCAGTTGCGCAATTCGGCGAGCATCAGGCGCACAATGCGCTCGCCGCGCTCGCTGCTTGTGAAGCCGTGATTCCTGTTTCTGGTGCGCTTGACGGCGATCTGGTGGCTGAGGCGCTGTCGGGCGTGAAAATTCCCGGGCGCATCGAGCAGATTCGCACGTCGCCCACCATCATTATCGACGGCGGGCACAATGTGAATGCCGCCGAATCGCTGCGCGCCGCGCTGGAGGAGAACTATCATTTCGAGCAGCTCGTCGGCGTGGTGGCCATGATGGAAGACAAGCAGGTCGAGGAATATCTTGGCGTGCTTGAGCCGATCGTAAACCAAGTGGTGGTGACCGAGAACTCGTGGCGCGAGCGCGTGATGTCGGCCGATAAGCTTGAACAGATCGCCGTAAGCGTGTTCGGGCGTGAACGCGTCATCAAGGAGCCAAACCTTCCCGACGCCATACAGCAAGCCGTTAACTTGGTGGACGCGAACGACGAGCTGGGTGTGGGATATGGTCATGGCGTGCTGATTTGCGGCAGTTTTGTCACCGCTGGGGATGCGCGAACTATGCTCAAGGAGCACGTCAGCCCAGTGATGAAGAAGGCTATGAGTATTCATCAGGCCACCGTGGAGCCAAGCGATGGCGGCGAATTTGCTGAGCAATCCGTTGAACGAACAGCACAGGGTTAGACAATATGGCTAAGCAATAGGATTTATAAGGCTAAAGGAACGTCGATGTATCTCAAGGAACTCACCCTGCGCGGCTTCAAGTCGTTCGCTTCGGCGACGACGCTGCGCTTCGAGCCGGGCATCACCGCGGTGGTGGGGCCGAACGGCTCGGGCAAATCCAACATCGTGGACGCGCTGACCTGGGTGATGGGCGAGCAAGGTGCGAAGAACCTGCGCGGCACCTCGATGGAGGATGTTATTTTCGCGGGCACCTCGTCGCGCCCGCCGTTGGGTCGCGCCCAAGTGAGCCTGACCATCGACAATTCCGACCATACGCTCAATATTGATTACACGGAAGTCACCATTTCTCGCACTATCTTCCGTAACGGTGGTTCTGAATATGCCATCAATGGCTCGGCATGCCGTTTGCTTGACATTCAGGAGTTGCTCAGCGACACAGGTTTAGGCCAGCAGATGCATGTGATCGTCGGGCAGGGGCGCCTAGATGCCATATTGCGCGCCGATCCGTCGGGGCATCGCGCATTTATTGAAGAGGCGGCAGGTATTCTGAAGCATCGCAAGCGCAAAGAGCGGGCGTTGCGCAAACTTGCCAACACTGAAGCAAACTTAAGCCGTTTGGACGATTTGCTTGGCGAGATCCATCGCCAGCTGGGGCCGTTGGGGCGTCAAGCGCGTATTTCGCGGCGTGCGCAGTCAATTCAAGTGTCGTTGCGTGACGCCCAATCGCGCTTGTATGCCGAAGATGCAGTTAAAGCAATGGAGCGACGTTCTTTGGTGCGCGGCGAACTGACCGAGGTGCGCGGCGCACTTAACGAGGCGCAACGCGAGCTGGCGCAGGTCAAGGTGCGTATCGAACAGGTGGAGGCATTAAGTCAAGAATCCAGCCCTGCCATTGAACAAGTCAATCAAACGTGGCATTCGCTTTCGCAGATTCAGGAGAGGCTTGGCTCTTTGGGGTCCATTGCTCAGGAACGTGCGCGTTCGCTACTGGGGCAGATTGTGACCAATATGGGCGAGGATGCAGGGGTGTTGAATAAGCGTGCCGCCGAGCTGGAGGAACAGGCTAAGGCTCAGGCCGCTGCTCTTAATGATGCGCGTTTAGCTCTCGACAAGGCCACCGAGGAGCGTGCCGACAATGAGAAGCAGCTTGCTTCAGTGCGGCAAACTCTGACTGAGCTGCGCAAAACCGCGCAGGAGCGCGACGCGCAAATCGCTAAGTTGCGTGAGCTGATTGCACGAGAAGAATCGGCCGTGCAATTGGCTGAGACCCGAGCCAAGGATTTCACTGCGCAATGTGAGGGACTGCGCAAGCAGTGCGTTGAAGCTGAATCGCAGTGCGAGCAGTTGAGTATGGAAGCCGAAGAGGCGGGCAATCAGGATGATTCGGCTCTTGAACAAGCTCAAGCTGAACTGGCGCAGCGACGCGAGGCGTTGAATGAGGCTCTGGACCGGCAGCGCGAAACGCAATCGAAGATTATCTCTTTGCAGGCCAAGGCGGACGCGCTGAGTGACACTTTGGAAAGCCGCAATGCTTCCGGCTCGCTGGAAGCTGACGAGGCTGTGGGTGCGCTGGGGCGGCTCACCGATTTCATTCATGTGGCCGAAGGCTGGGAGGAGGCCGTGGCGCACGCGCTCGACCAGTTCGCCAGCGCTATCATCGTGCCCGAAGCCGGCAATATGCTTCATGCGTTGGAACGCGCAAAAAATGACAAGCTAGGCAAAGCGGTGGTGATTGCTGCGCGAGCTGGAGATAATAAAAGCACACTTTATCAGCCGTCAACTGACTGCGCGTTCTCGTCATTATCAGATCTTGTTACTGCCAATGTGGATGCTGATAACACTGATCAAGCTCAAGGCATTGTCAATGCCGTGCGTGCGCTGCTTGCTGACGTGGCTGCTGTTGACACGCCTGAAGAAGCGCAGCAGCTTCTCGAACGCGGGGTAGAGGTGCAACGTGCAGTCACCCGTGACGGCGAAGTGTTTGTTGCTGGTGTGGCTGCAATTGGCGGCTCATCATTATCGCAAAGCGACTTGTCGCTGGCAGCCCGTCGAGATAAGGCGTTGAAGCAAGTCAAGGAGCTGTCTGCACAAGTCGATGATTTGACTGCCAAGGTTGAGCAGGCAACGGCTGCGCGCGACGAAGCTGCATGTGCCCTCGATACTGAGACAACAAAACGCACTGAGGCGAAGCTTAAGGCCGAACAGGCTGCCAAATCGTTGCGATCCGCCAAAGATCGCGCGGTGAATTTGCGGCGCCAGATCTCCCACTTAGAGGAGAAAATCGCTAAAGCAGGCGAGGAAGCGCAGTTGCACCGCACGAAACTTGACGATCTGCACACTTCACTAACTGCTGCGCAGGAGGCAGAAAACGGGCAGATTGGTGCCGATGAACTTGTTAAGCGTGAGCATGCCTTGGAAACCGCTTTGGGTACGGCTCGAGATCAGGAAACTGCCACAAAAATCGCTTGGACCGAGGCCAGTCGCAAAACGGAATCACTCACCCGACAAGCTTCACTGTTGCGCACCAATGCTAAGGAAGCTACCGAGCGCCGCGCCCGCATCGAGGCCTTGAATGACAAGCGTCGCACTCAAGCCGAGCAGATGCAGGGTGTGGCCGCCGATGCTGGCGAAGTCGCCGCATTAGTGGAACGCGCTATTGGTGAAGTGATTGCCAAGCGCGAGCAATTGCAGGAAGCTGCTTCTAGTCATGATGAGGAACTGAAAACGTTGCGCACCCAGCGCAACACTATCGAACCGAAGGTTACCGATTTAACTGGCCGTGAACACGCTTTAGATGTCAATCGCGAGCGTTTGGCCGCCGAATACGGTCAACTCACGCAGAAAGTCAGCGACGAACTGGGAATGACACTTGAGGAGCTGGTTGAGCAGTATGGCCCAGATCAGCCCGTGCCTGTGCTTGACGACAGCGGTAATCCAGTGCCAGTGGGCGGCGACGAGACAGAGAGTGGCAAGTCGGGTGCTGACCAGTCGGAGAGTGACAAGTCAGATATCCAATACCAAACCGTCGCCTACAATCGCGCCGAACAGCAGCAGCGCTTGGACAAAGCGCGCCGTGATTTGGCTGCGTTGGGTAAGATTAACCCGCTGGCTATGGAAGAATATGATGCGCTTGAAGAGCGCAACAAGTATTTGAATGACCAGCGCGCCGATGTGGCCAAGTCGCGCGACGATTTGATGCAGCTCATTAAAAATCTTGATTCCACAATGGTTGAGGTGTTCAAGTCTGCCTTTGACGACACCGCTGAGGCGTTTGAGAAGATGTTCGCCACCTTGTTCCCTGGAGGCAAAGGGCGGTTGCGTTTGGATAACCCAGACGATCCGCTCACTTCTGGCGTGCTGGTTGAAGCCAGCCCCGCTGGCAAAC
>CAVFKU010000022.1:0-23778 GCA_963623245.1 Parabacteroides merdae | reverse complement strand
GTGAAAACTGAATATGCCCCCATCGTCTAGCGGTCTAGGACTACGCCCTCTCACGGCGCCAACACCGGTTCAAATCCGGTTGGGGGTACGAAGACGCTGCGGCTGGTTTCAGTCGCTACGCCTGCCAATTGGGATGTGGTGTAATTGGCAACACAGCTGATTCTGGTTCAGCCATTCTTGGTTCGAGTCCAGGCATCCCAGCCAAGAACCCTCGCTGTCGCGCGAGGGTTTTTTATTTCATCTCGTCACTCGTCATCTCGACTGAAGAGAAGCCTAAGTGGAGAAATCTTTCGTCGGTGAGCTAGAGTGGTGTGCATGATGCCAATGCAGCACACAGGCGAGGGCTTGCCTGCAATATCCGCAAAGCCTCGCATTAAGCCAGCTGAAGAGGGTGATAGTCGCCCTCTGTCAGTGTCTGCGCGTTTAGGTCAGCTGCAGTTTCATCTTTCAGGCAAGTTTCGCGTGCTGCAGGTTGCTGACATTCAGGACGGCCCGAAAGTCTGTGCAGACACCGTTGCGTTGATTGCTGCTTCGCTGGATGCTGTGCGCCCAGATGTGGTGGTGTTCACAGGCAATCAGATTGCAGGTTATGACCCTGCGTTCGCTGCCACATTCACTAAGCGTCGTTGGAATGAGACAAGCTTCAGCAGTGAAGCGTTGAACCATACTCGTGAGCTGGTTCGCAAAGCTATCAGTCAGTTTTTGAAACCGTTAATTGACCGCCAAGTGCCGTTTGCTGTCACGTTCGGCAATCATGATTTTCAATGCGGCTTAAGCAATGCTGAACTTGAAGCTATCTACTGCGAGTTCCCAGGCTGTCTTAATGCCATCGATGAGCGTGGCGGGTGCGCGTTGTTGCCGGACCAGAGCGCCATGCTGTGCACGCCCGGCACCTTCGCTCTGCCGGTTGCGGGGGCTGAAGGCAAGGGCGTGGTTCTTGGTTTGGCGCTGCTTAATTCTGGCGATTACGCGCGTGGTGGCGGTTTTGATGTGCCTAGTGCCGACGCGCTCGACTTTCTTAAAGCGCTTCCCTCTCGAATGGGGGCGAAAAGCTTGGTATTTCAACATATGCCGTTGCCGCAGTACTACGATTTACTGCAGCCTGTGGCTCCCACGACTGCATTTGCTATGCAGGGGTACAATCGCCACGCGGAACAATATTATGTGTTGGACGAATCTAAAACCCAGCCTGGCGGCTATTTGGGGGAGGGGATTAGCTGTCCCGACCAGTCCGGCGAATTCGAGATTCTTCAAAGTGGGTTCATTGGGGTGTGTGCGGGCCATGACCACCGCAATGGGTTTGTGGGGACTTCGCAAGGTGTGCTGATGATCGCCACGCCGACGTGCGGATTCGGCTCTTATGGCCCTGCGCCAGCCAAACGCGCGACCCGCCTAATCGAGTTTGACATCCGCCACCCATACGAGCCACGCACACAACTGCTGCAATTTGGCGATTTGGTGGGCAAGCCCAACTCAAAGAAGGCGTATATTTACGCGATGAACGCCAAACCGCCCCAGGAAGGCGAGGGTGATGATTTGTTGCGTCGCCCCAGTCTATGGGCAAGGTTGCGCAAGTTAATGCGTAAATAAGCGGCCTGACTAATATGTAGCTTGCCTAAAGCAAGGGGTTTGCGCTGATAAGGGTGAAGGTGGGCTCATCGCCCCGAAGAAGCTTTAATCAGCGCATCGGTTAGATAGCGCCCAGCGGCCATCACCAGCGGAGCGTAACGGCGACCCGGTGTGGAACCCATGCGCCCAGATGGGCCAGAGATCGAAATTGCGGCGATGACTTGGCCGGAAGCATTGCGAATCGGTGCGGAAATCGAACACACGCCTTCTTCGCGTTCGTTGACTGATTCTGACCAACCGCGTTTACGCACCTGAGCGAGTTTGGCTGCATTGAACTTCGCTTGACGCAAGCCCTGATGCAAACGGTCAGAATCCTCCCATGCCAACAGAATTTGCGCGGCGGAACCGGCTTCCATCGACAGCAGAGCGCCGACTGGGATGGAATCACGCAAGCCGGAGGCGCGCTCCACCGCGGCGATGCACACACGCTGTTCTCCTTGACGCCGGTAGATTTGCGCTGATTCGCCGGTGCGGTCGAGCAACGTCTGCAAGATTGGCCCAGCTGCTGTAAGCAGACGATCTTCACCTGCGGCGGCGGCCAACTCTGCAAAACGCGAACCGAGTACGAAGCGGCCATGCTGGTCGCGCAGTACGAAGCGGTGGCGTTCCAGTGCAATAGCCAAGCGGTGTGCGGTGGGGCGCGCTAGGCCGGTGGTAGCAACAAGCTGACCTAGTGTGGAGGGGCCGGATTCGAGCGCGTCGAGAATTTTCACCGTTTTATCGAGCACGCCAACGCCGGAATGACTTTGTGCGTCGTGTTTTGCGGCAGCGTCTGTTTGGCTGTCGGTCTCAAAATTGCCTTGGGGGGTATCGGTTTTGATAGCAGTCATAATAAGGCGATTATGCCATCTCATATAGTGAAATGCCAAACTCTGATAGATTAGGGCGTGGTGACATATCTCAATATCTGACCGTCAAGAGTTGCCGCAGTGGCGCTGACCATAGGCTTGGTGTCACGAATAGGCGCGAGCGGATAGTGCTGCGCACAACGTTCAGGAGGATGTCATGTCAACGACACTGGCCGAGAAGGTCTGGGCCGACCATTTGGTGCGTAAGGGGAGTGAAGGCGCACCTGACTTGCTGTATATCGATTTGATGTTGATGCACGAGGTCACCAGCCCGCAGGCGTTCGAGGGATTGCGCTTGGCTGGCCGCAAGCCGCGTCATGTTGATCAGCTCATAGCCACCGAGGATCACAACACGCCCACCGTTGATATCGACCGTCCGAACCCAGACGAGACCAGCGCGTTGCAGCTGACCACGCTGGAGAAGAACTGCAAAGAGTTTGGCGTGCGCTTGCATCCGCTGGGTGACGCCGACCAAGGTGTGGTGCACGCTTTCGCGCCGATGCTGGGGCTTACCCAGCCGGGCATGACCATCGTGTGCGGCGATTCGCACACCTCCACCCACGGCGCGTTCGGCGCGCTGGCCTTTGGTATCGGCACCTCCGAAGTCGAGCATGTGATGGCCACGCAGACGCTGAGCCTGAAGCCGTTCAAGACCATGGCTGTGAACCTTGAGGGCGAGCTGCCTCAAAGCGTGACAGCTAAAGATATTATTCTTGCCATTATTGCCAAGATTGGCACCGGCGGTGGGCAGGGATATGTTATCGAATATCGCGGTGAAGCCATTAAGAAGCTGTCGATGGACGCGCGCATGACCATCTGCAATATGTCCATCGAGGCTGGCGCCCGTGCGGGCATGATCGCCCCCGATGAAGTCACGTTCGACTATCTCAAAGGCCGCCCGCATGCTCCAGAAGGCGAGATGTGGGACAAAGCTGTCGCCTATTGGAAGACGCTTCGCACTGACGACGATGCCGTGTTCGACAAGGAGGTCACGCTGAACGTGGCTGACCTCGAACCGTACGTCACTTGGGGCACTAATCCAGGCCAGGGTGCGCCGATTGGTGCAAATGTGCCCGAGCCGCAGTCCATCGCCGACGAAACCGCGCGCAACGCCGCCGAGCGAGCCATTGAATATATGGGGTTGAAGCCAGGCATGCCTATTAAGGATATTGCCGTCGACACGGTGTTCATCGGCTCGTGCACCAACGGGCGTTTGGAGGATTTGCGCGTGGCTGCCTCGATCATGAAGGGGCATCACAAGGCCGATTCCATTCACCGCGTGCTGGTTGTGCCAGCTTCCTCGCGCGTGCGTTTGCAGGCGGAGAAGGAAGGGCTTGACCGGATTTTCAAGGACTTTGGCGCACAGTGGCGCAATGCCGGCTGTTCGATGTGCTTGGGCATGAATCCCGACAAGATGGTGGCGCACGAACGTTCCATCTCCACCTCGAACCGCAACTTTGAAGGCCGTCAGGGCAAAGGCTCGCGCACGCACTTGGCGTCGCCCGCCGTCGCCGCGGCAACCGCCATCCGCGGCACCATCTCATCTCCGGCTGATTTGTAATGTCGAGCGTCAGACAAGAGCATAAGGATTGATATAGCAATGGAAAAACTCACTACTTTGACAGGTGTCGGCGTCCCGCTGCGCCGCTCCAACGTCGATACTGACCAGATCATTCCGGCTGTGTTCCTGAAGCGCGTGACCAAAACCGGCTTCGACGACGCGCTGTTCTACGCTTGGCGCCGCGACCCTGATTTTGTGCTGAATAAGCCCGAATATGCCAGTGGGCAGATTCTTGTGGCCGGCCCCGAGTTCGGCATCGGCTCCTCGCGCGAACATGCCGTGTGGGCGCTGCACGACTATGGCTTTCGTGTGGTCATCGCGCCCAGCTTCGCTGATATCTTCTACGGCAACACCGCGAAGAATGGCGTGCTGGCCGCAATCATGCCGCAGGAATCCGTCGAGCTGTTGTGGAAAATGCTTGAGGCTGAGCCAGGCCTTGAGATGACGGTGGACTTGGAAAGCCGTACCGTCACCTGCGGTGATGTGACATTGCCGTTCGAGGTGGGCGATTATGTGCGTTGGCGTTTGATGAACGGCTTTGATGACATCGATTTAACGCTGCAGCATGAAGATGACATCGCTGCATACGAGGCGATGAGAGCAGAAAAATTCCCGTTTAAGCCGAAAACTCTGCCTCTCAAAGCTGAACCGAATGAGTCAGTTGCTTCAGCTCGTGATGTTGAAGATTTGAACTGGGCTGGGCCTCTGTCTGACAGAGGTGTGAACTAAACGCTACATAAACGCTACATAAACGCCGACAAAGTCGCCCGTTTCACGTAGGCTGTCTAATTGGCGTAAGACCGCCCGCGGATCCAGAGCGCTTCAGGCATAAGGCTTGAGGCACCGCGCAACGAATCATAAGGAGGACGCCGTGACGCTGACGGCTGACGAGAAAACTCAGATCATCAAAGAATACGCGACGCACGAAGGTGACACCGGCTCTCCGGAAGTTCAGGTCGCCCTGCTGTCTAAGCGCATCTCCGACCTGACGGAGCATCTGAAGGAACACAAGCACGACCATCACTCTCGTCGTGGTATGCAGATGATGATTGGTTCGCGCCGCAGTCTGCTGGACTATCTCAAGCGCACCGACATCAATCGTTACCGTGCGCTGATCGAGAGGCTCGGCCTGCGCCGATAAGTAAGACTTCCGCCCGAGTGCCGCATGGTGCTCGGGCGTTTTACATACGCTGCCAACGGAACAACATCACTAGAGGCGTGGAAGAGGATAGGTCGAAAGGTTCGACCCAGACAACAACAGGCTTGAAGCGAAGGGTTGCCACGAGGAACGCAGTCAAGGGACTGTAAAGAGGCGAATGTAAGAGCTGGCCCAGCTGAAGAGGGCGGTTTGTAGGAAAGATATAGCAATAAGGAGAAACCCTATGGAGGGTCCCGAAATTAAAGCAGCTGAAGCTGTTATTGACAACGGTTCATTTGGCAAGCGCACGCTGCGCTTTGAAACTGGCCGTCTCGCCCAGCAGGCGGATGGCGCTGTCGCCGCCTACTTGGACGACGACACCATGATCCTGTCCACCACCACCGCAGGTTCCAGCCCGAAGGAAAACTACGATTTCTTCCCGCTGACGGTGGATGTGGAAGAGAAGATGTACGCAGCGGGCAAGATTCCCGGCTCGTTCTTCCGTCGCGAAGGCCGCCCAAGCACCGAAGCGGTTTTGGCCTGCCGTATTATCGACCGCCCGTTGCGTCCGCTGTTCCCGCACACGCTGCGCAACGAAGTGCAGGTTGTTGAGACGATTCTCGCTGTCAACCCGCAAGATGCGTATGATGTGGTGGCTCTGAACGCCGCCTCCGCCTCTACCATGATTTCCGGCTTGCCGTTTGCTGGCCCTGTTTCCGGCGTGCGCTTAGCGCTGATTGACGGTCAGTGGGTTGCCTTCCCGACTTGGGATGAGCGCGAACGCGCCGTGTTCGAGATTGTGGTTGCTGGCCGTGTGATTGAAAACGGCGATGTTGCCATCGCTATGATCGAGGCGGGAGCAGGCAAGAACGCTTGGCACCTTATTTACGATGAAGGTCAGATTAAGCCGGATGAGACGGTTGTTGCCGGTGGTCTTGAAGCTGCCAAGCCGTTCATCAAGGTTATTTGCGAAGCACAGAATGAGCTCAAGGCCAAGGCTGCCAAGGAGACTAAGGAGTTCCAGCTCTTCCCTGAATACACCGAGGAGCTGTATGCTCGCATCGACCAGCTTGCCCACAACGATCTTGACCAGGCTCTGACCATCGCAGAGAAGTTGCCGCGTCAAGACCGAATCCAAGAAATCAAGGAAGGCGTCAAGACTACGCTCGCCTCTGAGTTCACCGATATGGACGAGGCTGAGAAAGACAAGGAAATCGGCAATGCGTTCAAGGAATTGCAGCGCCAGATTGTGCGCCGCCGCATTCTGACGGAAGACTACCGCATTGATGGCCGTGGCCTGAGGGACATTCGCACCCTGAGTGCCGAAGCGGATATTGTGCCGCGTGTGCACGGTTCCGCTCTGTTCCAGCGCGGCGAAACCCAGATTTTGGGCGTCACCACGCTGAACATGCTCAAGATGGAACAGCAGCTCGACTCGCTGTCGGGCCCGCAGTCCAAGCGCTACATGCATAACTACGAGATGCCGCCGTATTCCACCGGTGAAACCGGCCGCGTCGGATCCCCGAAGCGCCGCGAAATTGGTCACGGTGCGTTGGCTGAGAAGGCTTTGGTGGCAGTGCTGCCTAGCCGTGAAGAGTTCCCCTATGCCATCCGTCAGGTTTCCGAGGCTATTGGTTCCAACGGTTCGACTTCGATGGGCTCTGTGTGCGCTTCCACGCTTTCGCTGCTTGCCGCCGGTGTGCCACTGAAGGCGCCGGTTGCAGGCATTGCTATGGGCTTGGTGTCTGGCGAGGTAAACGGCCAGCATATTTTCAAGACCTTGACCGACATTCTCGGCGCTGAAGACGCCTTTGGTGACATGGACTTCAAGGTGGCCGGCACTGCCGAGTTCATCACTGCTTTGCAGCTTGACACCAAGCTTGACGGCATTCCCGCCGACATTCTGGCGTCCGCTCTGCAGCAGGCTAAGGAAGCTCGCACCACCATCCTCGAAGTGATTAACGAGTGCATTGATGGTCCGGCTGAGATGAGTGAGTTTGCTCCGCGCATCATCACCACCACCGTGCCTGTTGACAAGATCGGTGAGGTTATTGGCCCGAAGGGCAAGATGATCAACCAGATTCAAGAAGAAACCGGCGCTGAAATTGCCATTGAGGACGACGGCACGGTCTACATCGCTTCTGAAGGCGGCGAGGCTGCCGAGAAGGCCAAGGAGATCATCGATCAGATTGCCAACCCGCATGTGCCTGAAGCCGGCGAAACTTACAATGGCAAGGTCGTTAAGACCACGGCGTTTGGTGCATTTGTGAACCTCACTCCTGGCACTGATGGCTTGCTGCATATTTCGCAGATTCGCAATCTTACCAACGGCGAGCGCATCGATGCTGTCGAAGACGTGCTCAAGGAAGGCGACAGCGTTGAGGTTGTCGTACAAGGCGTTGACGATCGCGGCAAGATTTCGCTGGCTGTTCCTGGTTTTGAGAATCAAACTTCCGAGCGTGACGAACATCGTGGTGGCGGCCGTGGCCGTCGTGACGATCGTCGTTCGCGTGACGATCGTGATTATGATGATCGTCCGCGTCGCCGTCGTTCAGATCGCGATGATGATCGCGACTACGATGATCGTCCGCGTCGCCATCGCTCCTATGACGACCATGGTGATCGTGATTATGATGATCGTCCGCGTCGCCGCCGCGATGATCGTGACGAGCGTGATTACGATCGTGATGATCGCCGTGGTTCGCGCCGTTCCGAGCGTAACCCGCGTTACGCCACCGACGACAACTACGATGATTACCGTTCCGAGCGAGAAGAGCGCACCGAGCGTCCGCGTCGCCGCGTCCGTCGTGACTTTGATCCGTTCGAGGACTGACAGAGCAGTGCGCTGTCAGTAACAGCGAGTAACGGTAGCTAATAGTGAGCGCCGCCAGCACAACAGCTGGCGGCGCTCACTTGTATATACGCTTTAGCTTGAGCTTGGAAAACGGTTTAGCTCAGGAAAATCTGCGGTGCCTTGGCGAAGTTCGCGGCGCAAGTCTCTGCGCAGAAGTAATAGGTTTTGCCAGCGTGTTCGCGTGTGATGGCTTCTGTGCTTACCGTCACGCTCATGCCGCACACGGGGTCGGTGGCGGTTTCGCCGTTGCTAGCCGGGGCGGTGTTCATGTTCGTGTGATGCATGCTGTTCTCCTTGGCGTTGTTGCCTATTTCTGGATTACGTGTGGTGCGTTCATCCATAATAATCGTGGGTTCGCAAGCCATGTTACCTTTCGATATGTCAACATTGCGCCCATTGACCGCAGTATTGCTCAGCCGCACATGATTGAGACGATTCGCGTTGAGCACCAGGCACACCGAACTTAACGCCATGGCAAGCCCTGCGATCATGGGACTGAGCAACCAGCCGGTGAACGGATACAGCCAGCCGGCGGCAATCGGAATGCCGATCACGTTGTATCCAAACGCCCAGCCGAGGTTTTGCCGGATATTGCGCATCGTGGCATGCGAGAGGTTGATGGTGGTGATCACGCCCCGTAGATCGCCGCTCATCAGTGTTACGTCCGCCGTCTGCATGGCGACGTCGGTGCCACTGCCGATGGCGAAACCCAAGTCCGCCTGCGCAATGGCCGGAGCGTCGTTGATGCCGTCCCCCACCATAGCGACGAGTGATTTCGTGTCGCGCTCGTCCTGCAAACGCTTGATCCAATATGCCTTGCCATCCGGCTTGACCTGCGCGATTACGGTGTCGATGCCGACTTCGCGCGCGATCTGGCTGGCCACGTCGGCCTTGTCTCCTGAGAGCATCACGGTGCGAATGCCCGCTTGGCGCAACATGGCGATGGCCTCTTTCGAGCCGGGTTTAATGGGGTCGTGCTCGTAGCTGGGCTTGACCCAGTCCGTCGAATCACTGTCGGCCACACCGCGCGTGATGGTGCCGGTTTTGTCGAACACCACCGTGCCGATATCACATGCCTGTTCCAGCGCCTTTGCGCTGGCGACCAGCACGCCTTTCGTGGCACCCACGCCGGTCGCCGCTGTCACCGACAGTGGTGTGGCCAGACCTAACGCGCACGGACAGGCGATAATAAGCACACTGACGGCACTGACCAGCGCGTGCGTGAGCACTGGGGAGGGGCCGAACGCCGCCCACACGGCGAACGTCCACACCGCCACGATGATCACCGCCGGCACGAACACGCGCGCGATATGGTCGGCCAAACGCTGCACCGGCGCCTTCGTGGCTTGGGCGCGCGCCACAATCGCCATGATTTGCGCAAGCACGGTGTCGCCGCCCACGCGCGTGGCACGCATCAGCAGATTGCCTGTGTTCAGCATCGTCGCGCCGGTCAAGGCACTGCCCGTCGTCTTCTCAACGGGCACCGATTCGCCGGTGATCATCGACTCGTCCACACTGCCGGTGCCTTCGACCACAGTGCCGTCGACGGGCACGCGCTCGCCACCACGCACGACGATGACATCTCCTTCATGCGCGTCGTCAATGTCTGTATCGACATAATTGGCCGGATTGAGCCACTCGAGGCCATCACAGCTCACGCCATCGCGCACCACATGCGCCACACGCGGCCTCAACTTGATCAGAGAGCGCACCGCCTCGCCGGTGCCCTCACGCGCCTTCGTCTCCAACAGCCGTCCGAGCAACACCAGCGTGATCACCACGCCGACCGATTCAAAATACGGCTCGCGCGAACCTTGAGGCAGCACCCACGGCATCGCGCACACCAACAGACTGTACACATACGCGGCCCCCGTGCCCAACGACACCAGCGAATTCATGTCAGGGGCCCGATGAATCAAGGCGGGCAACCCGACGCGGTGAATCGGCGCGCCGCAGACGAACATCACCGGGGTGATGAGCATGGCTTGCCACCAAGGGTTCATCAACCACTCGGGGATGAGTGTGTGATTGGCCATATGCACCATCATCACGGTGAACACCGGCAGCGTAAGCACCGCACTGATGATGACGAGCCTGAACAGACGGCGAATCTCCTCACGCCGTTCCTCGGCCTCACGTCGTTCGGAGGCAGGGTAGTCCGTGCCGCTGGTGGAGAGTGGAAGCTGCGTGGTGGCAACACTCATATCGGCTGCGGGCACGTGTGCATCGCCTTCGACATGCAACAGTCCGTGCACCATGTTCATGCCGCATGCGAAAGGATATTCCCCAGCATGTAAGGCTGGCAGTTTCACCTCGGTGGCGGTGTTGCCGGGCAGCATGGCATCCAACCCTAAGTCGGAGAACACCACATGCGAGGTGCATTCGCCCGTCTCGCGGCGGTCGAAGGTCAGCGTTATGGGCACACCCGCGCGCATCGTCACCTCGGCCGGCGAATAGCCTCCCTGCACGGTGATTCTCGCGCGCTGCTCGCCATCGGCCATATCTGCGCTCACTGTCTTGTGTGCCCCGAAAAAGAACCTCACGATTCCCCATGTCAGCAAGGCTGCCGCCAATGCGGCGGCGACGATCTGAAACATGCCTATCCTTCGCTCTCGTAGGAATTGCCCTCACTATCATCGTACCGTTGCCCCAAAGCCCGTTCCCCTTTCGGCTTAAACCGCGCGGTTTGGCTTGATGAGGACACTGCCCAGCGCGGATGGTTTATACTGGTGGATGCGTCGGGCCGTGCTTAAGCCCCGGGCTCCATTTTTTGCCGCCGCGAGCGGCCCTTGCGCCGACAGGCGCTTTCACGGTTCGGCGCATTTCCTGTCTTGTGTTATTTTGACCGAGGCGTTAGCCGAGTGGAGAAATCTTTAATCTCTCAATTATCGTTTTTTGGACTTGCGACCTTTGAAATAGATATCGAAGACAATCCAGCAGCTTAAAACGAACGCCACCACATAGCCCATGAAACCGACGATGGGAATACCGAACACCACCGGCTTGATGCGTGCGAAATAGACGATTGACGAGCCGACGAACAAGCCCACCACAATCAGCGCCATCGTAAGCCTGTTGACCATGTCCGACAACAGTCGAAACGGTTCTTCGGAGCCGACCAGCTCCATATTTACACGCAACTGGCCGCGAGTGAGCATACGAGTAGCGTTCTTGAGTTCAGCCAGCGCACCCAGCGCACCATGAAGCGCCTGATGGCCTTCAATGCCTAGTGTTTTGACTTCGTCTCGAATTGCGCTGTCGACTGTTTCAGCGCGGGAGATGTGTTCGGAGATGATCTGGATCATGTTCACGTTCGGAATGAACTCGTCCATTAATCCTTCCAGCGTGACCAGCGCGCGACCTACCGTGGTGATGGTGCTGGGAACCTCGATGCCGTGGCGTGCGGCCATTTGCGTGAGGGAGGCTAGGAAAGCAGCGATATCTAGCTCGGCCAAGTCAACAGTGCCGAACTCTTTGATAATCACATCAAGATCAGACAGCAGAGAGGGATAATCTTCCGCGTTGGCGTCAGTCCCTGCAAAGCGCAGCAGCGCGTCGGCAAGTGCCGGTGAATCTTGTCTTGCAACAGCAAAAAGCATCTCTTTAAGTAGACGGCGAGTGTGCTGGTCGAGTCGGCCTGTCATGCCTAAATCAATGAGCACAATTTGCCCGTCGCGCACAATGATGTTGCCCGGGTGCGGATCGGCATGGAAGAAGCCTTCGTCCAGAATCTGCGTGGCGTAGTTGTCGACTAGTTTAGTGCCGATTTCCTTCAAGTCATAGCCCGCTTCGATGAGCTTTACTGGATGGGAGACGGAGATGCCGTCGACATATTCCATCACGACCACATGCTCGGTGCACAGATCGGGATAGGGCTTCGGGCAGTCCATATAGTTGAACGGCTCGGCGAATCGCTTGAATTCGGCCAGATTGCGCGCTTCGACAAGGAAGTCGGTTTCTGATTCAAAGGTGCTCCACAGCTCTTCGACCACGCCTTTGAGATCGACGACTTGGGAGGTGCGAATCATTCTGGACGCGCCTTTGGCAATAGAGCGCATGATGGCAACGTCCTGCGCCATCGTCTCTCGCACAGTGGGGCGCTGTACTTTGATAGCCACATCTTCACCAGTGACCAGTGTGGCACGATGCACTTGTGCTAGGGAGGCCGAACCGAGTGGTTTGGCATCGATATGCGAGAAGATTTCGTCGACTGGACGGCCATATTCGTTAGACAATGTGTCGAGCACCACCTGATAGGGCATCGGGTCGGCGTCGGCGCGCAACTTGGCCAGCTCGTCGCAAAAACTGGCGGGCAGCATTTCGGAGCGCATCGACAGAATCTGACCGGCCTTGACGAAGGTGGGGCCGAGCGCCTCGAACATCAGGCGCATCTTGATCGGGGTCAGGCCGTGAACAATGTCGAACTGGTGGGCGATTTGGATGATCTGCCCGAGACGTTTGAGTTTGCCGCGTCGCGTCAGATGATAGCGTGCGGAAAAGCTATCCCTATGCGAGCCGAATAGGGCAATGGTCTCACTGTTGCGCGGTTCGTTAGTATCGCCCGGCTTATTAGTGTCGCCCCATTCGGCTCGGGTAAGGTTTGGCATGAGATCGGGCACTTAGGACTTCTTGGTGTCAGGCTCAGATTCTTGTTTAGTTTCCTGCTTGGTTTCGTTCGCAGCTTCGGCTACCTTGTGCTTCAGTTCCGTGTTCAGCGCCTTGCCTTGTTCGACGGTGATTTCGCCTTTCTTGACGAGTTCGTCGACGATCTCGCTGCCCTTCTCGTAGGTGGCGGCCAAGGCACCGATGCCGGCCAGCATGACCTTGCGCAGTCCCTCACCCAAATCGAAATCAGCCATGATAACCCTCCTTGGATTCGTCGGTCCGGCACGGCACGAATCGTCGTGCCGTGCACTCATCTAGCCTACCGCGTTGTCGTTGTGGGCGCATCTTCATACCTCAAGATTCCTCGGCTATGGCCTTACGGCCTCCGCTCGGAATGACAATGAACGGATGCCCGCTTCGCTCGGAATGACAATGAACGGGATTTGTCATTTCGACCGAGTGCATCCCGTTCTGTGCCATTTCGAGCGGAGCGAAGCGTAGTCGAGAAATCTTTTCGCGTTCAGCGCGGGCGACAAGCGGCGACGGTGCGGGCTTGGGCGGCGATCAGATCGAGGTGCTCCAGCTCGTCTCGCTGCTTGAGGGTTTGATTCGTCGTGCTGAACGCGCCGTAGCGGCGTTCGACGGCGGTGCGAATAAGGAAATCGCTGACGGCCGGGTTCTTCGGCAGCAACGAGCCGTGCATGTAGGTGCCGATGACATTGTTCACGCGCGCACCCTCGGTGTGGTCCTCGCCATTGTTGCCGCGCCCGTCTTCGGTGACATGCCCCAGCGGGCGCACGCCCTCGCGCAGGAACGTCTGGCCGGAGTGGTTCTCATAGCCGATGATGTCGCCAAACTCGTCGGAATGTTCCACCAGATTGCCGATGCGACGCACGTCGCTGCCCACCGAATAGGCGCCGATGATGCCGATGCCATCGAGCCGGGAGCCATCGACGGTCTCAAAATACTCGCCAAACAACTGATATAAGCCGCAGATCATCAGCATCGGCAGACCGTCCGCAGCAAGGGAACGCAGCACATCGGCGCGGGAGAACAGGTCGTCGATGATTTTCTTCTGGCCGGTGTCCTGCCCGCCGCCGCCAAGAACCAGATCCACCTGCTCGGGCCACTCGTCGCCTTGATTGATGTTGTGAATGCGCGGCTCGTAACCATACAGCCCCAGTCGGCGCGTGATGGCGAGCACGTTGCCCGTATCGCCGTAGATGTTCATGTCCTTCGGATACAGGGACACGATGTCTATCACCTTGCTCATCTGCCCACCCCCGCGTCCTGGACATCGGCGATATGCCCCAAGGCGGCGCGTACCTTGAGCATGGCCGTATACGTGCAATAGATGTGTTTCACCGCGCCGGGATTGGCGTTCACGAACGCGCCCAGCGCGGCGTGCAGGTCGGTGTCGACCGAAGCGACCGGCACCTGATCGTAGCCGAGACGCAGAGCCATATCCCACGCGCGCACGCCGGACACCATCGCCACGCCCGTGTCGCGCAGCGAAGTGAAATCCACGTCCCACAGCCAGCTCATGTCGCGACCGTCGGCGTATTCGTCGTTGATGGCGATCATCGTGTCGCACCCGTGCGGCTTGAATGAGGCGAGCGCGAGCCTAAAGCCCATCGGGTTCTTGACCAGCAGCAGTTCGACCGGCGATCCCTTCACGTCGATCACCTCGCCTCGGCCGAACGCAGGTGTGACGCGCGAGACGGCGGCTATCAGCGATGTGTCATCTGCACGCATGCGCCCAGCGGCATCTTCGTCACGGGCCACTGCACGCACGAGCGCGAGCGCGGCGGCGGCGTTATAGAGGTTATAGACACCTTCGAGTTTGACTGAGGTATGGTATTCGGTGCCGTCCATCAGGAAGGTGGCCGCATGGTCTGACACCGCCGTAAGCGTGACATCGGCGTCATGGTTCAAGCCCGCCGATACGGTTCGTGCCGTTGAAGGTGTCTTGAGTGCATTGCCTGCCTGTTCCGCATCAAGCGTGGTGGACATGTCGTCATCGGAGGGGAAGAAGCGCTTCAGCGCGTCGGACAGGCCGAAATAGCGCACCTGAGTGTTGTGTGGTGACAATGAGGCGAGCGCGGCGATACGAGGATCCTCGCGGTTGAGCACCACCGTGCCGTTCGTCGCCTCGGTCACATGGCCCAGCAGACGCGCGGTATTGTCGATTTCGCCGAAGCGATCAAGCTGGTCGCGCATCACGTTCAGCAGCAGGGCGTAATGCGGTTTGACCTGACGTACGAAATGCACGGCGTAGGCCTCATCCAGCTCCAGCACTGCGATATCGGCATCGAGTCGTCCGCCAAGAGAGACCTCGCCCAGCAGCGCCGAGACGACGCCGCGCGTGAAGTTCGAGCCGGTGGGGTTGGTGAACACGCGCAATCCCAAGTCGGAAAGCATCGAGGCGACCATGCGCGTGGTGGTGGTCTTGCCGTTCGTGCCGGAGATAAGCACTATGCCGAGCGGTAGCTGCGCCAACGTGCGGGCTAGGAATCCTGGGTCGATGCGCTCGATGACCTTGCCGGGTAACGCACTGCCGCCGTGCCGGGTGAGACGCAACGCGGTGCGCACCAGTTTGCCGATAAGTGGGGTGAACATCATGGGCGATTACACCCCTTGGGCGTGTTCCTGTGGCATGTCCTTGAACTTCGAGGTGGAGCCGAGGAAGGCCAGATGGAAGGTTTCAGTAGGGCCATTGCGGTGTTTGGCCATGATGATATCGGCCTCGCCTGGCCTGTCTTCTTTATCGTAGAAATCGGGGCGATGTACGAGGAACACCACATCGGCGTCCTGTTCGATTGAGCCTGATTCGCGCAAGTCAGACAGCTGCGGCTTCCTGTCGTTGCGCATTTCAGGGCCGCGGTTGAGCTGGCTCAACGCTATTACTGGTACCTCAAGTTCCTTGGCGAGCAGTTTTAGTGCGCGCGAGAAGTCTGAGACCTCCTGCTGACGGCTTTCAACCCGCTTGCCGGAGGTCATCAGCTGCAAATAGTCGATTACTACGAGCTTCAAATCGTTGGTTTGTTTGAGGCGGCGGCATTTCGCGCGAATCTCCATCAGTGACATATTCGGCGAATCGTCGATGAACAGTGGCGCATCCTGAAGCTTCGACCAGAAGTTGTTCAGCGTGCTCCAGCGATCGGGCGTGATTTCATCAGCGCGGCGCAATACGCCGAGCGGAATGTTCGTTTCTGCGGAGATGATGCGCTGGGCGAGTTCCACTTTGCTCATTTCCAAGCTGAATACGATTGCGGTCATGTTGTGATGTAGTGCGGCGGCGCGCGCGAAATCGATGCCGAGCGTGGATTTGCCCATGGCTGGGCGCCCTGCAACAACAACCATTTGGCCAGGCTGCAAGCCCTGGGTGAGGTCGTCGATGTCGCGGAAGCCCGTGGGCACGCCCTTGTTGACCAAGCCCTGTTGCAGCTTGTCGAGCTGATCCAGTGCGTCGTGCACCACCGGGCCGATGGCGGCGTAATCCTGACGCACCTTGCCCACGGACATCTCGTAGACCTCAGACTGCGCGAGGTTGACCACGTCCTCGGCCTGTGAGCCTTCGGCAGAATATCCGAGCTGGGCGATCTTAGTGCCGGCGGCGATCACATTGCGCAGGATCGCGCGCTGGTGCACGATTTCGGCGTAATAGGTGGCGTTTGCGGCGGTGGGTACGGAGGCGACCAGCGAGTGCAGATAGTCGGGGCCGCCCACCTTGTCCAAATCGTCTTTTTTGAGCAGTTCGTTGGCCACCAGCACCGCGTCCACTGGTTGCGAGGCGGAGAACAGGTTGATAATCGCCTCGTAGATGGTCTGGTGCTTGGGCTGATAGAAGTCGGTGACGTCGATCATTTGGCTGACTTCGCCGATGGCGTCCTTGCTCATCAACATGCCGCCGAGCACGGCCATTTCTGCATCATTGTCGTGTGGTGGTACGCGGTCGAACAAGGTATCTCTCACCGCCGTGCCGGCCGCGCCTTGCGCATAGTTATTTCTGCTTGTGTGAGCGCCGTCTTCCCAAGGTTCTTCAGCCATAGCCTTCAGTATAGGAGAGGCGCAGGAGCTCAAGCCGTCGCACTTGGGTGGTCACAATGTCAGCAGCCAGTCAAGCGCATTGACGATCTCCACACCGTCCATCAGCCCCCTAAAATATGTCGTTCCACACTGTGTCGTAGACGTCGACACGCGCGGGCGGGTGTGTGGATAAGAGAAATAGTTATCCACATTTGAGGCGTGTCGGCGTGAGTAATCCCCCGAGTTATCCACACTATGGGGATAAGTCGGTGCATAACTTGGGGATAAATCGATATGTTCCCAAAGGCAGTTGCGTATTTGTTGGGAACGTGGTATGCGGTCATGCAATGCAATGGCAATGTGTTAAGAAGGTTTCTTGACTACACCCTTGCGGCCTTCTCTTGGAATGATGATGAACGGGTTATGCCATTTCGAGTGAAGGCGTAGCCGTATCTTACAGGTGGTACCTAGTAGCCACCACCATCTGGCGCACCAGATTCTCGCGCCATGTGCTCCAGCCGTATTGCTTGGTGATGGTTTCGCCGGCGGTCGCCCCCAGTGACGAACCGTCGGCGCGGGTCAGGTCATACAGCATGTCAAGCATGACGGCGTTATGGTCGAGCCGACCAGCCAGCTCTGCACCCACGGCTGGATCGTTGGGATTCTTGCCCGTAGCGAAATCGGAAAGCGTCAAATGCTCGCGCACCAGGACGGTGACCCACCACACGATGTCGGAATCGTAGCCCATGCGCTTCAGGATCGCCGACGCATGACGCGCCCCCTCGGCGGCATGATCGCGCACGCCGGGGCGCTTGCCGATGTCATGCAGAATACCGGCTAACAACAGTGCGTGATAATGCTTCTCGTCGTATTGCGCCGTCCGTCGCAATGCCCCGCCGTCGTCCCGCCCGAGCTCGTCCCGCCCGAGCCGGGAGACCACCTCCACCATGTGGCGGTCGATGGTGTAGCGATGCGCTGCCGAAGCCGAGGGGCGGTTGCGCACAGCCAGCCACTCCGGCATCCAACGCCCCGGGATATCGACGAAATCCATCTCTTCCCACACACGCATCAGATTCGGCCCACAGGCGAGCAAACGCACGAACAGATCGCGCGATTCCTGATTCCATTGATTGCTATGGATGGGGCAGTGGCGCAGGTTATTCAACGTACCGGGATTGATCGGCAGTCCCTTCTCGCCCGCGGCCACGGCCACGCGCAATGCCAGCGTGGCGTCGGCCGTGGGGTCGCAGCCGGCGGCGAGCACGATTTCACCCTCATGTTCGGCCACGCCGGGGGCCACGAGTTCGAACGTGGGTGCCTCGCGTTGGCTGCGTGAGCGCGGCTGGGCAAGCTGGAAGAAGGCGAAACGCGGCCTGACGTGCGTCAGCGAATGCTTGGCGCGCGATGCCGTGGAATCGAGGGAAAACGCTATCTGGCGCCCGATGCGCGCCAACAGCGTCTGCAGGTCGTCAATCGACTTGGCCTCGCGTTCGCCGTCGGCGGGCAATGTCGGATCCGCCAGACCAAGCATCGCCGCGACCTTGTCCTGATAGGCGGACAGCAACAGATTGGTGTCCTTATTGGCCGCCAAATGGATGCAGTCGCGCACGTCAAGCAGACGCTCCACCGCCTCGTCATACGTGCCGTGCGGACGGTCGGCCAGCCACGACGCCGCCAGCGCGGCAACCAAGACGGAATCGCGCAAGCCGCCGCGCGCCTCTTTGATGTTCGGCTGGTTCAGGTATTGCAAGCGGCCGAACTCGTCCAGCCGCGACCGGGCGGAATCAAGCAGTTCGGGCAGGCGTTTGCGCGCCGCCTTGCGCCAACGTTGCAGAATCGAATCGGCGGTGTCTTCGATCAAAGAGGTGTCGCCCGCCACTGGCGTCACATCAAGCCAACCCATTGCCGCCGGCAGATCATGGTCGGTGACCGCCTCGCACTGTGCTCGTGTGCGCACCGAATGATCGAGATCAAGGCCGGAATCCCACAGCGGATACCACAGCTTGTTCGCCAATTCGTTCAGACGTGAATCATCCAGCACGTGATTGTCGTAGATAAGCACCAAATCGAGATCCGAACTGGGACCGATCTGCCCGCGCGCCAACGAGCCGACGGCAGCCAAGCCGATGCCGGACGAGGGGACTTCAAAGGACACGCTCTCGCACGCCTCGTTCCACAGCCGCTTCAGGCACGACATGGCGAGTTGTGTGCGCATCTTGCGCTTGCTTGCCCCATCGCGATACACTTCGTCCGCATCCGGCTGGCTCAGCTGGATAAAGCGCTGTTTCAGGCCCTCCACTGCGTTGGTCATATTGGCTGCCACCGCCTTAATGCTCCTCGTAGCAAAATCCCCGCATGAGGCGAAAGGTGCACATGCGGGGATTCGTGTGTATTGATAGCCCAACCCATGAAAGGCCGAGCGCCTGCTAGATTGCGGCGGAACCGGATTCGCCGGTGCGCACACGGGTTACAGAATCAAGCGGGGCGACCCAGACCTTGCCGTCACCGATGGTGCCGGTGCCGGCGGCCTTGACGATCACACCAACCAGTGTTTCCGTATCGGCGTCATCGGCAAGCACCTCGACGCGGATCTTCGGAATCAGGTCGACAGTGTATTCAGCACCGCGGTAGACCTCAGTGTGTCCGCGCTGACGGCCGTAGCCATTCGCTTCGGACACCGTCAAGCCGTGCACGCCGGCTGCCGCAAGAGCTTCCTTGACTTCGTCAAGTTTGTGCGGCTGGATGATAGCGGTAATAAGCTTCATCTCACTTCACCTCCTTCAGGACGGAGCTGGCAGTGCCAGCGAAATCATAGGCGCGTTCGCCTTGGTCAGCCAAGTCAATACCGCCGACTTCCTGAGCTGTGGTGATACGCCAGCCAACAGTTTTCTCAAGAGCGAAAGCAATAATGCCTGTAATCACAGCGGACCAGATGATAGCCACCAGAGCCACAACCAGCTGCACGACCAGCTGACGCCAATCGCCGCCAGCCAACAGACCCGTGCCTTCGCCGAACAAGCCGATAAGCAAGGTGCCAGTGAGGCCGCCGACGCCGTGCACGCCGACAACATCAAGCGAGTCGTCATAGCCGAACTTGAACTTCAAGCTGCAGGCCAAGCAGCACAGTACGCCAGCAATCGCGCCGAGCACCATGGCCCACAGAGGGGAAACCACATCGGCGGCCGGAGTGATAGCAACCAGGCCAGCGACGATACCCGAAGCGGCACCCATTGCGGTGTAGTGGCCGGTACGAATCTTCTCGGTGAAGCCCCACGCAAGCATTGCGGCGGCAGTGGCGGCGGAAGTGGATACCCAAGCATAGCCGGCGGTGCCGTTCGCTGCGAAGGCAGAACCGGCGTTGAAGCCAAACCAGCCGAACCACAACAGGAAGGCGCCGAGCATGACGAAGGGAACATTGTGCGGGCGGAACGGCTGCGTGCCGAAGCCCTTACGGTTGCCGATAATAAGCACAATAACTAGCGCGGCAACTGCGGCATTAATATGCACCACTGTGCCACCTGCAAAATCGTGGGCAGCAGCGCCGATTGCTTGGGAAATCGCGCCGTCTGCAGAAAGTAGGCCGCCGTTCCATACCATGTGAGCCATCGGGGCGTAAGCAAAGGTAAGCCACAGAGCCACGAAAAGCATCCACGTGCTGTACTTCACGCGCTCAGCGATAGCGCCGCAAATCAAAGCGACGGTGATCATGGCGAACGCGGCTTGGAAAGCAACATCAACGCTGACTGGGTAGTTGTTGCCATTCAGGCCAGTGGAGGTGAATACGCCATCCTCAGCAACCACGGAGTCTTTCAGCAGGAAGCCGGAAGCGGGATCGCCAAAGATACCTCCGATGGAGTTGCCAGCGTAGGCAATCGACCAGCCCCAGAACACCCAGATCACCATGGTGACAGACAGTGCAGCTGCTTCCATAATCATCATATTCAGCACGGCTTTTGCTCGAACCATGCCTCCGTAGAAAAACGCCACACCTGGCGTCATGAGGAACACTAAGGACGCGGAAGTCAATATCCATGCGGTATTGCCGGAATCCATGTCTACCTCCCTCTCTATGTGTTGATGCCCCGCCGCGGTTCGGCTGGAACCCGCTGGAATTGGGTGAAACCAGCTGGAACCAAAGGGCCTTACATGAGCAACCCACCTTGTGGAGGGCTGACAACGACAGTGAACGCCGCGCTCATTTTGACAAAGTTACGCCAAGTTACGCGTTTGTTAAATAGGCGATTCATAGGCGATTATGGTCGCCTTGCGTTCACTTACGTGGTTTTCTGCTGTAATCGCTCGGGTGTTGCGCGGGTTTCTAGGCAAGAATGCCGTCGACGAAATCCTCGGGGTTGAATGGGGCAAGGTCGTCCGGCCCTTCGCCGAGACCGACGAGTTTGACCGGCACGCCGAGCTCTTTTTGCACAGAGATGACGATGCCGCCCTTAGCTGAACCATCGAGCTTAGAAAGCACCACACCAGTGATGCCGATTGCTTCGGCGAACACCTTGGCCTGAGCCATGCCGTTCTGGCCGGTGGTGGCGTCGAGCACCAGCAGCACCTCGTCAACAGGCAGGTTTTTTTCGATAACGCGGCGAATCTTGCCCAGCTCGTCCATCAGATTGGACTTGTTCTGCAAACGGCCAGCAGTGTCGATGATAAGCACGTCGGCGTGCTCATCCTTAGCGCGGGCGCTGGCCTCGAAGGCGACGGAGGCCGGATCAGCGCCGTCCTTGTCGGAGCGTATGACGGGCACGTTGACGCGTGCCCCCCAAGTTTCGAGTTGATCGGCGGCGGCGGCGCGGAAGGTGTCGGCCGCACCCATCAGCACGTTCTTGCCTTCGGCGACAAACAGGCGTGCAAGTTTACCGGCCGTAGTGGTTTTGCCGGTGCCGTTGACGCCTACCATGATGATGACGCTGGGCTTGGCTGCGCCCTCTTTGTTCGCGTTCAGGTGACGGTCAGCATCGCGCCCCACCAAATCAAGCAGCTTGTCTTTGAGCGCCTTGCGCACTTCGGCTGGGTCGGCGGTGCCGGTGACACGGGCGTCAGTTTTGAGTTCTTTCACCAACTGTTCGCTGGCCTCGGCGCCGACATCAGCGAGCAGCAGCGTGTCTTCGACATCCGCCCAGTCAGATTCAGCGAGGTTGTCTTTGGTGAGGATATTGAACAGCGCCTTGCCGAACGGATTGGCACTGTTGGAGAGTTTTGATTTCAGGCGCGTCAGGCGCGAGCCGACTGATTCGGGAGAATCGGCAGGTTTGGAGTTTTTGGCGAGTTTGGCTGAATCGGCAGGCTCTGTATTCTTGCTGGGTTTGCCGGCCGCGGTGCTTTCGGCATTCTTGATCGGAATACTGCCAGACACCCTATCTACATTGCCTACATCCTTTTTATGTGACTTCGACAGCCACACGCCCAGCGCAGCAATCGCAATAGCCAATACCACAACGCCGATAACGGCCAATACAACATTCACACTCATAACCCACAAGTCTACCGATAAGCAGAGTCCCCAACCCCATACCC
The DNA here is from genome assembly GCA_963623245.1 of Parabacteroides merdae. Classification (GTDB taxonomy): domain Bacteria; phylum Actinomycetota; class Actinomycetes; order Actinomycetales; family Bifidobacteriaceae; genus Bifidobacterium. The sequence goes on along the minus strand of CAVFKU010000022.1, from coordinate 1,588 downwards.
ATATTGTCGCTTATACATCGCATCCACTATCCAGTGGGCGTGAAACACTTAAGAATATGGCCAATACATCGAGAATGTCGTCTTTGCAGCGACGCAAGCAGCTCATTGAAGTAGGGCGCTCGCTGTTTGCTTCTAAGGGCTTCGAGGCGGTGAGCGTGGAGGAGATTGCGGCGCACGCCAAGGTTTCCAAGCCGATTGTCTACGAGCATTTCGGTGGCAAAGAAGGCCTGTATGCGGTGATTGTGGATCGTGAGATGCTATCGATGACGAACGCGCTGACCGAGGCGCTGTCGGACACTAACGCTCACCCGCGTCAGATCGTTGAACGCGCCGCGCTGGCGTTGCTTACCTATATCGAGCAAAATGCGGAAGGATTTCAGGTGTTGGTGCGCGATTCGCCAGCAGCCGACCCATCCGGATCGTTCAGCTCGTTGCTCGGTGATATCGCCTTGCGTGTTGAGGATTTGCTCACCGCCGCGTTCAGGCGGCAGAAGCTGCCGTCTAAAGGTGTGCCGTATTATGCGCAGATGCTTGTGGGCATGACTGTATTTACAGGGCAGTATTGGGCTGATCGACCGAAGGTGAGCAAGGAACAGTTGGCTGCTTATCTGGTTGATTTAGCTTGGCATGGGCTGAGCCGCCTCGATGCCAAGCCGCAACTGCTATTTGAAAGCGAAAAGGGCTCATTGCAGGCAGATTAAGCGCACTGTGATGCAGATTATATGTAAGAACCTTTGTTTGCTCGCAGAAAGTGCTATCGTAGAACAACGGATTATTGCCTAAATGAATGGGATTGATAGGACGAACACCAATGGCTCAACCGGCAAAAACGCTCACGTTCGTGATTCCCGCATACAATATGCAGTCCTATCTCGACCGTTGCGTAAATTCACTGCTCGCCGCGCGTGACGCCTCGGACATTGAAGTGCTGATTGTGGACGACGGTTCCAAGGATGACACCCTCGCCTGTGCACAAGAGCTGGAACGTAAACATCCAGGCGTTGTGCGTGCCATCCATCAAAGCAACAAGGGTCACGGTGGTGCAGTAAACACTGGGATTGCAGCAGCTCGCGGCGCTTATGTGAAGGTTGTGGACGCCGACGATTGGGTAGGTCCGGAATCCCTTGAGTTGGTGATGGCCACGCTTCGCGCCGAAGTGGGCGGCGATGATCCGATTGACATGCTGGTGACGAATTATGTGTATGACAAGGTGGACAAGCGCATCAAGCATGTGGTGAATTTCCGTCATGCGATGAAGGCTGGTGAGCGCCTTGGATGGGATGATTTGGGGCGTTTCGGGCTGTCGGAATACATTCTCATGCATGCGCTGGTGTTCCGTACTGAGGTGGTGCGCGCTTCAGGCATGCAGTTGCCGGAGCATACGTTCTATGTTGATTTTATTTACGCCTACCAGCCGTTTCCGTGGGTGAAGACGATCAAATATCTGGACACGCCGTTCTACCACTATTTCATTGGGCGCGAAGGGCAGAGCGTGCAGACACAGGTGATGATCAAACGCGTTGACCAGCTGCGGCTCATCAACCAGCGCATGGTCGAGGCGACGCCGGAGCGTGGAACCGTGCCGGAG
>CAVFKU010000021.1:0-24226 GCA_963623245.1 Parabacteroides merdae | reverse complement strand
TTAAGTTCCCGTACGGATCTAAAAATGCAAGGAGGAACAGACCGGCGTAGATCAGCGGAATGAGCGCAATGGCGCAAATCGAAAATACTTTCCAACCATTCTGCCGCATGTTCTTTGATTCAAGTACAGCATTTTTAATTCCAGCAAAAGGCGAAATCATATCTTGTCCCTTAATTCAATAGAAGTTTCTCAAACGCACATACACAAGCAGTTTCTAGACAACTCGCTTCTTAAACAGCGACGATTTTCCAGGGTGCCTGTCTACGCCTTGTTCAGCGTGATTTGCCCAACCAGCAAGCCGCGGCTGGCCTTCTTCCCCACTTTTTGCAATCACCGCTTCACGCTGTTCTTTCGCGCCGACAGACATCACAACAAGACAATCAGCCTGCTCAGCAATTTCGTATTCATTCGTGCCAAACAGAGTGGTAACGCCCTTATCTTTTGCAAGCTGCTTGAACAGGTCAACCATCTTCAGGGACGCGTGTTGCGTGAGTGAATCCTGAATGTCATCAACTAAAAGCAGCTTCGGATCTGACGTACAGGCAAGCATGACATCGAAATAGGTGCGCTCTTCGGCAGACAGGGAGAAATACTTTTCATCTCTCTGCGCAAAGAAATGCCAAGCCTTCAGATACGCGTCAACACTTTTCGCATTGCCGCTTTTGCCTGCTAGATATAGGTCAGAAGACAAAATATCTTTCACAGACAAGTGTTCAGGCACATCATTGATGCGCTGAATAACGGTGATGCCACTTAAACCGCGCACTTGCTTCTTATCGTGATGAAGATCGTATCCGCCAATGCGCGCAGAACCTTCTGCAAGTCTCATTCTTGCGCCAAGAGTGAGCAGCAGCGCCGTCTTACCAGACCCAGCAGAGCCAAATAACGCGCACACCTCGCCCGCATTGACTGAAAAATTAACGTCCTCAAACACCACGCCAGCGGGCGTCTTCAGCGTCAATCCCTCTGCCGAGACAAAAGGCTTATTCACCTGCTCCATACATCGCCTCTTTCCTAGTCGATACAAGCAAGCCTTCACAACATAAAGCGCCTTATTAGCAATAAGGCACTTTAAATTGCGATAGCTAATTGTACACGGTGTCTAAGGAAATATTGCAAGAAACGCCGTGAAAGTTTAGTGGCGATGATTTTCTTATGCGTGTTCGCATGCCATCTAGATAAAACAGTGGCTATCCGAAGCCCCCACACGCACACACAGCACATCACACAATGCGTGCAATACGCTCACACCTGTCACACCACGCGCTTACTGCACAGCAATGGCGTCAATTTCAACAAGAGCTCCCTTAGGGATGTCATTACCACCGAAGGCCACGCGAGCCGGCTTCACCAAGCCGGTGAAGGTTTGCGCATAAACGGCATCAACCTCGTGGAAATCATCCACATTCTTCATATAGATGGTGGCACGACACACTCGCTCAAGACCACTACCTGCAGCATCCAGAATGCACTTGATGTTCTTCAGCGCTTGGGCGGCCTGCTCGCCAGCGGTTTCGCCAGCCAACTCACCAGTGGCAGGGTCAATGCCTAACTGGCCAGAAACAAACACAAAACCATTCGCCTTCACCGCTTGACTGTAGGCACCCAGTGCAGCTGGCGCTTGCGAAGTTGCCACACCTTCCATTACAACGCTCATCTTCCACTTCCTTTCAATTCACAGCGTAAACGCTACTGTAATCCATACCAACCCGCAGCACGAACATCGCCATTCACACTCTTCCAGTGGGTTTAAAAAGTGGGCTTGATGGGAGTTGAACCCACGACCTTCTGTTCCGGAGACAGACGCTCTATCCACTGAGCTACAAACCCGTGCAACTCCCCCACTGTACACCACCCCGCGCATTCGCCATGCATTGTGAACCGAAACGCCGCCCTGCCTAATTCACCAACAAGAAGCTTAAGGCAATGCAACGCGCCGTCGCATGACCAAAGCGCCACCACACGCGAACATGCACCTAGACTTGAGGTCATGAATGAACCGATGAACGATTTTGAATACGAACGCCGCTTTTTCTGCCGCGAGCTGCCAGCGGAATACAATGACGGCGACCCCACCCTCATTATCCAAAGCTATTACGTACACGAAGACAATTACGGCCTGCGTGTGCGCGTCACTGCACGTCACCTCCATTGCGACCTGACAGCAAATACTGACCCGCTCACCCTGCTTGACATCCACCGCGAACAGTTCTCACAAGCATTTGTCACCGTCAAAGGGCCATCCGTGGGCGGCACGCGCTATGAAAGCGAGCACGCCATCGAGCCAAACACTGCAATAGAGCTCATCAAACGCGGGGGCAAAGTGATTGTCAAGAACCGCTATGCCGTGTGGATTGCCCAGGACGGCTGGAGTGTGGACGTGTTCGGCGGGGCGAACGCGCCTCTGATTATCGCCGAAGCTGAGCGCAACGCGCCAGTGACGAACCTGACAATTCCGAAGTTCTGCGTCACTGAAATCACCGACCAGTCACGGTTCAACAATGATGGCTTGGCTGCGCGCCCATTTGGCGAGTGGACCGACGAGTTCGACGCAGAACTGGCGAAGAGTGGCCCCCAGTTCCAACAGCTGTTTGGCACAAATACCGTGGAAGATTAGCCCCCGTTCAGAAGTCGGGAAACATGTATCTCGCTTACGTGTGGCAGCCTATCCTTGGTAAGCCCGAGTGTCGACGTTAAAAATTCAATACCAATACTCGGATTGCCTGAAGAAGGCTGCCACATGTAAACGAGTTAGTACATCAATGTAGCCAAACGGCGACGCGCTGCCGCAAGACGAGGGTCAGCAGGTTCAGGAATCGTGAAATATTCCAGCAGTCGTTGACGAACCGGCTCAATGTCGGCCTTGTGCCCTGCTGCGACGAAATCAAGCAAGCGGTCGAACGCGTCCTGAATCTGGCCGCCAATCATATCCACGTCAGCCACAGCCAATTGCGCCTCAACATCGTTCGGACGGTCGGCCGCAGCAGCGCGCACCGCGCGCACATCAGCGGAGCCGGAACGCGCCAACAACAGCGCTTTGGCATGTTCGCGCGCAGCAAGCGTGTCATTGGGATTAGCTTCAAGCACTTTCTCATATGCGGCGGCAGCACCAGCATAATCGCCAGCTTGGGCGAGCTGATATGCCTCCTGATGTTCGGGCGGCACCGCCGAAACAGACGAAACAGCTGAAGCAGCCATGCTCTCCTCGCCCTCAGTAGCATTCGGGTCGCCGGAATACGGCGCTGTGCCGGTGACACCAGCCTGTTGCGCCAACTGCACAATCTTAGGCAACACCTGCTCACCAATCTGAGCCAGCTCCTCATCGCTCACCAGCCCCTGCAACAGCGGCATCGGGCGACCGGCAATCAGCGCGATCAGTGCCGGCGCGCCCTGCACCTGCAATGCCTGGGCAATCTGCGGATTCGAGGCAATGTCGATGCGTGAGAGCTGAATCTGCCCGTTCATCGCGTTCACCGCGTCGGCGAGCGCATGAGCCATCGGAAACAGCCGATCATCGGTGGGCACCCACAGGAACAGCAGAATTGGGAAAGTGGACGAGGTTTGCACCATTGCTTGGAAGGTGCCCTCTGTGGTGTCGATGACATAGCCGCCAGCTGCAGGAGCGCCGCCAGCCTGCCCCGGCTCGGCCTTGACTTGATGCTTAAGCGCTTCCAAATCAACGGCTCCCGCAAGCGAAACCCCAGGATTAAACGCGTGCTCGCCAGCCATATCTGCCATATCTGTTCTCCTGATTCATTGTTCGCACCCCTTACAGGGCTTCCACTTTGACGGGTTGGCGCTCGGCTCCCACAGCAGTGATTTGCTGGTTTGAACCAGCTGCGGGAATATATAACGCAATCACATTAACGTAGGTAACCTTCATCGTGCTCGTGGCTTCTCCGTCACCAAACAACGCTTTCTCACTGTCGGAAGCCCACCCTGATACGCGCCCATCACCCGCAGTGCGTATCCATGTCGAGTCAATGCGTGCCACTACTAAATCCCCACCATCAGCAGAACGCATAATCTCTATTTCATCTTCTACTACAGTGAATGTCTGCTCCTGTGTACCGTTATTCCTATTTACGCCTTCCTGTACTTCAGCAGTAAGCGCTTTCAGACGCTGACGGAACTGATCATCTGCAAATTTGCTCTTGTAATCACTCGAATCGCCATTGTTGAGCAAATCGCAATACTGCTTGACTGCATCAGCTGGCGTGGCAACAAGATTAGTGTCTTTCTCCGTGCCCATTTCACTGCCAAGCTCAGGAATTTCAAATTTCGGCAACTTCGCACCTTGGAACAGTCGCACCATGCCCCACAACTTGTAGTTCTCCCTTGCAGAATTTTGGGTCATCACCAGCAATCGCTTGGACTGCTGGTCGTCAGTGGTGGTGGTAATGGTAAATACAGCACGCGGCCAGCCGTTATTCACAGGAATAACAGTTTGAACCATTCTTCGCGGAATAGAAGTTTTTCGTTCTAGTTCACCGGTCACTTTCGCAATGTTAATTTCACTTGTGCGCACTTCAAGCTGCGGCCCAGTCAATCGAGTGGAGAGTTCGTCCGTATTCTTTGTCTCATTAGCTTCCTCGATGACATCGAGAATCTTATTGCGCATTGCCTTTTCTTGCGCCTGCGTCAAGTCGGGTTCGCTTGTTTCGGAAGACGATACGGATGGAACTTTCGGCACCCGCCCCTCACACGCCCCGAGGGGAACAAGCATGCCGACAACCAACACGGACGTCACAAGTTTAGTGAAGGTTCGCTTTTTCATCAGGCTTCCCCCTCCTTAACTGATTGGGCTTTCTGTTCAGCCGATTCATTACTCACTTCAGCAGATGTCTCATTTCGCATATCGCTAGTGGACACAGTGCTGGGAAGATCGGCAATCTCCTGCACCAAACGAGCAAAGTAGTCCTGCAATTCCTCGGGGCTAATCCCTCCAGGCATATCCGCACTCGACTGATACGTCTGCCCAGAAGCGTCCGCCACCAAATTACGCGAAGACGGATCAACAATTGTTGGCTGCGAGGCATCAGCACGCCCAGCCGCATGCCTGCGGCGTGGCTTCGACTTGATATTCAGCAGCGAAACCAGCCATCTCAAGCTGCCTAGCATGGCCTCGCCAATCGTCACCTTTCCTACCTCAGCAGGCGAATCACTGGCTCTGCGAGCAACATTGCGCACAACAACGATCTTGCGGCGACGATGCGGCGGCATGGCAAACACGGAAGCAGACAGCACTGCCGCACCGATCAGCAGCCCGCCCACGAAATACAACGGCATAGCAAAGTCCGGCAACACTTGACGCGTCCACGTGAACGACACATCAGCGTCTGTCGCCTTACCTAAATCAATAAGCACCACATCAGTGGAATTTATTTTCTGCGTCGTAATGCTTGCCTTACCATTGCCGCATTTCACCGAACGCCACATATCGGAATCCCGAAATGCCACATTGCTTTCGCTATTTTTATTACTTGCTTTGCTTGAGCTGCCGCTACGAGAAGCAACCTGTTCAACCGACAGCGTCTGCCAATCGGCAAGCCCTGTCAAACGCATATAGGCGTCACTGCCCAGCCAACCAATAGCGTCCTTGGAAGAAGCCAGCGCCACACAGACCGTGCTGGAATGCTTCGCTTTCACATCAACTTTTACATGGCTATCTATCAGCCCTGCCACATTCGCATCAGTGACGACATATCGCGCTGAACTAACCTGTGCTGCAGCCGTAATCACGCGGCTAGGCTGCCATATGGTGGAATTCATCACACCCAAAACAATCATAAGCACGGCAAGTATGCCGAGAATAGGCGTCACCACGCCGCGCATCAGCCATGCACGACGACGATCATCATGCTCACTGAGCGCAGACTGCCCACCCTGCTGCGCGGCATCATTCCCCCTCATGGAAGGTCTTATAACCACACTTTCAGTTTCGTCGGTCTGCTCTTCAAAATTCATAACTCGCCTTATTCTAACAACAGCGTGCGAACGGCCAAAAATCATGGGGCTCGGCTAGGGTGGTATTCCATGCGTACACACATGTTTTCTTCAGCTCTCCGCGCTATTACAAGCATCGCTTGTGTGGCAGCAATGGGAGTTTCACTTACAGCCTGTTCAAACAGCTCAGATTCCGAGAGTCCAAGTTCTGAAAGCTCGTCCTCCAGCTCCTCGGTGAGTATGGATCAGATTGCTGGCGTCACCGCCACCGGAACGCTTGGTGAGAAGCCAACGGTGAAGTTCACAACACCGATGACAGTGCAGAACAACACCTACGTTGTCTTACAAGAAGGCGACGGCGACACCATCGAAAAGGGCGACCGCGTGTGCGCCCAAGGCATTGCAATCAATGTTAAAGACGGCTCTGAGCTAATGAGCACATGGGAAGAAAATACACCCGAATGCTCGATTCTGCTCTCTGACTCCAACTTGGAAGATGTCGAGCAATACAAGGTAATGGTTGGGCAGAAGCTTAATACTTCCATTGCCTACGGCGTCAATGATTCCAACAGCTCAGGTACTTCCTACATCTTGGTGTACACACTGGTTTCCAAGTCGAAGGATTTGACGCGCGCTACGGGCGAGAAGGTTACTGATGTGCCAGCAAGCCTGCCGAAGGTGACACTGGGTAAGAAAGGCAAGCCTTCCATTGACATGAACGGCCAGGGCTCAGTTAGCGAGCAGATCACACAAACGCTGATCAAGGGCACGGGCGCAGAAATCACCGATTCCAGCACCGCCGTAGTGAAGTACACCGGCTGGTTGACTGATGGCACGCAGTTTGATTCCTCGTGGGATAAGGGCACAACCTTCGACGCTGACGTGTCGTCGTCCGGCTCGATTATCCAAGGTTGGAAAGACGGCTTGATTGGCCAGACAGTTGGCTCTCAGGTGTTGCTGATTATTCCATCTGATAAAGGGTACGGCGACACAGACAGCGGCTCGATTCCAGCGAACTCCACACTGGTGTTCGTGGTGGATATTCTTGCCTCGTACTGATAAATAGACAGATAAACGGATACATGGCGGCTGGGTATGTGCCTAGCCGCCATTCTTATTAGCGCTCAAGCAAATCTAAAACAGGCGCAGGGAATCGTCCTCAGCGCCCTTCATATCTTCATAGTCGAGCAGCAAGCAGCGAAAACCCCGATCCTCGGCAAGCACGCGGGCTTGCGCTGTAATGGTTTGCGCGGCGAAAATACCGTGCACGGGCGCAAGCAGCGGGTCGCGGTTGAGCAGTTCACAATAGCGGGTGAGCTGCTCGACACCGTCGATGCCGCCATGCCGCTTGATTTCGATGGCCACATGCTCGCCGTTAGCATCGATGGCCATGATGTCCACCGGGCCGATGGCCGTGGGATATTCACGGCGCACCAGCTTCGCCCCCTCGCCGATGCGCTCAATCTGCTCGGCCAAATATTGCTGCAGATGGTCTTCAACACCGTCTTTAATTAGGCCTGGATCGTCGCCTAAGTCATAAGTTTCGTCGGAATAAATGCGATGCAAGGCGACTTCCAGCACGTCAGAGCTTTTGTCTGCCGCCGCACGCAGCACTTTCTGCGGTTCGGGCGTATCAGCGTCGCTGTCTGCATCGGTGGGCGTGATGTCCTTGAGCGTACAGGGCGCGGCCATCCAGTTGAGCGGCTTGTACGACCCAAGCTCAGAGAAAATCAGCAGGCTATTGTCGGCCTTGATAAGCAAAACCCGCTTGGCAAGCGGCAGGGAAGCGTTCAGGCGCCCAGAATATTCGGCGGAGCAGTCAGCAACGATAATGCGCATAAGGCACCACCCTAGCACCCCAAACACTGCGCCCACCGTCATGCGCACCGTCATGCGCACCGAATCAGCCGCGGCAGAGTGGTTGGGTTGCCGCAATCTAGTGAGGTGACGTAAGGTGAGCTTTCGTAAGGGGAGTTGGTTTTCTTCAGGTCAGATAACCGCTAAATGGTATTCAGCGGCAAGCGGGGCAACATCGACAACGCCGTATTGGTCAAGCAAGTCGAGCCAGCGCTGCTTGTTCGCCTCGCCGAACCGCGCGGCGCGCTCCGCATAAGCTTCGGCCGTCAGGAACTTGGGCGGGATCGATTTGCTGTTGTATTTGTCGGCCACCATCACCGTCTCCTGCTCAAGGTTGACCGGGGTGTAATCCGCGGGCGGCAATGGCAGCCCCTGGCGAATCACGTCCTCGCACGTGAGCCCCACGCCGGTGTGGTTGCGCGCGAATTGGGCGACTTCCTCCGCCACGCCCTGCTCAAGCAGGTATTCGTAACCCAGCAGTCCATGCTTGATGTATTGCGGGCCGTCGAATTGAAGCGGCTTGCCGTCGGAGCCGTCGTGCTTTAAAAGGCGATAAGTGCCGATGTCGTGCAGCAGGCCGCCGATGACGACGAGGCGCTCGTCGATCAGGCGCGGCGGAACTTTGCCTCCCGTTACGCCTTCCATGTCAGGCACGGCGTGCAGGAGCTTTTCGCCGTCACCGTTGCTCATCGACGAGGCGCGCCCAGCGAGCTCGGCGGCATCTTTGGGCAGTGTGCAGCGCCTCGTGAACAGCGCATTCTGCCGCCGCGCCAACGAGCGTGCGATCCGCGCCACAATCTGGCAATGGAGATAAATGAGGTTATACGCCGCCTCGCTTGGCGCAATCTTGCGATGCAACTCATCAACCTGCTCAAGTGTGGGAATATATCCGACCATACCACCCATCTTAAGCACCGCCATTCACACGGTTATCGCTTACGCTCGCAAAAACAACAGACCGGCAGCATATGAAACGTAAATCCTTACTGCTTTGCGAGCGCTTGTTCGAGGTCAGCAATCAAATCGTCGGCGTCTTCGATACCGACAGACAAGCGCACCAGATTGGCCGGAACCTCAAGCGTGGTGCCAGACACGGAGGCGTGGGTCATGGCACCGGGGTGCTCGATCAGCGATTCGACACCGCCCAATGATTCGGCCAGTGTGAAAACCTCGGTGGCGCCGGCGAAGCGTTTGGCCTGATCGAATCCGCCCGCAAGTTGCACGGAAATCATGCCACCGAACCCGCCATGCATCTGACGTGCGGCAATCTCGTGCCCAGGGTGCGATTCAAGCCCCGGATACCACACGCGCTCGAACTCGGGGCGGCTTTCCGCCCACTGGGCGATCTTCATCGCGTTGCGACTGTGTTGCCTGACGCGCAACTCAAGCGTCTTGAGGCCGCGGATATCCAGCCACGAATCGAACGGGGACGGCACCGCGCCGGCGGAGTTCTGCAGGAAGGCAACCGCGTCGCGGGTCTCCTTGTCATTCAAGACCACGGCGCCGCCCACCACATCGGAGTGGCCGCCGATGTATTTGGTGGTGGAATACACCACCGCGTCCGCACCGTCGGCCAACGGGTGCTGCAACACCGGCGAGGCAAAGGTGTTATCCACCACCACTTTTGCACCGCGCGCGTGCGCCGCTGCGGACACGGCGGCAATATCGGTGATGTTGAGCAACGGGTTGGACGGGGTTTCCACCCAGACATAGCGGTAATCCTTGGCCGCGAGCGCGGCGGCGACGGCGGACACATCGGTGATGTCGACCACATCAAGCCCGATGCCCCACGGCACGAACACCTTCGACAGCAGACGGTAGGTGCCGCCGTACACGTCGTTGCCGAGCAGGATGTTGTCGCCGGGCCGCAACGTGGCACGCAACAGCACGTCGATGGCGGCCAAGCCGGAGGCGAAGCTCAGCGCGTAGTTGGCGCCTTCCACCGCGGCGAGTTGCGCGTCGAAGCTGTTGCGGGTGGGGTTGGACGAACGGCTGTAATCATAGCCGCCGCGAAGGCCGCCAACGCCGTCCTGTTTGAACGTGGATGTCATGTAGATGGGCGTGACGACAGCGCCGGTGATGAGGTCGGGTTCCTGCCCGGCATGGATGGCGCGGGTGGCGATGGCAGAGGCGTTCAGGGCTGCTTGGTTGGTTGCTATGGTCATATTTGGTTCCTTTGCTGTGTTGTTTTGACTTGGTATTTACAGGTGTATTTACAGATATTGTTGGGCAAGGGACGGGCGGCTGGTGCGCTCCACGATGTCGCCGTAACCGTGGGCGTGCATCCAATCGTCGTTGAAGATCTTCTCCATATATCCGCGCCCGGAATCTGGCAGCAGCACGACGACGAGTTGCTGCTCGTCCAAGTTATGCTCGCGCGCGTAGTGAAGCGCGGAAACGACCGCCATGCCGGACGAGCCGCCCACCAACAACCCTTCTTCGGCGGCCAGGCGCCGCGTCATTTCGAAGGCTTCGGCATCGGTGACCTGCACGATTTCGTCGGGCAGGTCGCGGTCGAAGGCCTTGGGATAGAAGTCCTCCCCCACGCCCTCGATGTCGTATTGGTGCACGTCGTTCGGGTCGGAATAGATAGAGCCTTGCGGGTCAGAACCGATGATTTGCACCGCGCCGCCCGACACCTCTTTCAAGTAGCGCCCAGTGCCGCTAATGGTGCCGCCCGTGCCGATACCGGCGACGAAGTGCGTAACCTTATGGTCGGTAGCCTGCCAGATTTCCGGCCCAGTGGTGTGGTAGTGGCTCAACGGCCCGTTGGGATTGCCGTATTGGTTGGGTCGCCAGGCATTAGGAATCTGCTTGGCTAGGCGCTCGGCCACCTGATAATAGGAGCGCGGGTCGTCTGGACCGGCGTCGGTGGGCGTGACGATAACTTCAGCTCCGTAGGCGCGCAGCACCGCACGCTTGGCTTCGCTGACCTTGTCAGGCAGGGTGAAAATCGTGCGATATCCGCGCTGTTGAGCCACCAGCGCCAGCCCGACGCCGGTGTTGCCGGAGGTCGGCTCGACGATGACGCCGCCCGGCTGCAACTCACCGCTTCGCTCGGCCGCGTCGATAATACGCTCGGCAATGCGATCCTTGGATGAGCCGCCCGGATTGAAATATTCGACTTTGACGGCAATGGTGGCCCGTACACCGTCTGTCACATTGTTGAGCCTGACGAGCGGGGTGCCGCCAATCAGCCCGGATGTGCTGCTGTGAATGGTCATGTTCGTCGTGTTCCTTAACTTGCCTTGCTTGTTGTGCGCGAACCGACACCTTTGAGCGGGCGGGCAGGAACCTTGGAGTTGAACATCGAACGTACCCTAAGAATCCCTCATTACTTGGGGTTCAAATGCCCCCAATTGATACGAATAATCGACTGGCTGTTCGTAAAACTGTGGGATTCATTCGCGGCGACTACCGCAACGAGAAGCGTTCTATTTCAAGTTATGCGTCACTGACCGCGCGCCGAGGCGTCGGTTAGCGACAACAACATGAAATGAACTGCATGCCCCCCACCATAGCATTCCCCCTGACCTCAACACTTCGCTGTCCATATGGTGAACTGCAGTGGGATTACAGCGAGGCCGCTTCGATCAGGCGACGGGCATACGTGGATTGGGGTTGGGCGAGCAGACGCGCGGTGGGACCACTCTCTTCCACGCGCCCCTCGTGCAGGACGAGTATGCGGTCGGCGATATGCCGCACCACGCCCAAATCGTGGGAGACCATGATGAGCGCCATATCCGGTTCCGCGCGGCGAATGGCGGCGAATGCGTCGAGAATCTGCACGCGAACCGCCACGTCGATGGCGCTCAGCGCCTCGTCGGCGAGCACCACTTTCGGCTTGGCCGCTATCGCGCGCGCAATGGCGACACGTTGCGCCTGGCCGCCGGACAGGTCGATCGGATAGCGATTACGGAATGCGGCTGCGTCAAGCCCCACCAGCCCCAACGCCTCAGTCACACGTTGTTCGACGACGGCGGGCGACAGCTTGTTGCGCCGCAATTTCAACGGTTCAGCAACCGACCTCCCCACGCGCCATCGCGGGTCAAGCGAGGAAAACGGGTCTTGGAACACCAAGCCGGATTCCTCGCGCAGCATCTGTAGCCCTTTATGTGGTTTAGCAATGTTGCGCCCACGATATTCGACCACGCCGGAATCCGCGGTTTCCAACCCGAGCAGAATGCGGGTCAGCGTTGTTTTGCCGGACCCCGAACCGCCGATGACGGCTAGGCATTCGCCCGCGCATACCGTCACATCGACATCGAACAGCACCTGTTTGCGAGCGCCATGTGCGCCGAACGACTTGTTGATGCCACTGCCTTGAAGCAATATCTCAGCCATGATGCACCTCCTGATGACGCAACGTCAGCTCGCGGGCGGCGGCGACCAGTTTGCGCGCTTGGTCGGTGTGAGGATGGTCAAGCAGCTCGGCCGTCGCGCCGGTCTCAACCATCGCACCGTCTTCGAGCACGTAACAGCGTGTGGTGGCGCGCGCCAGCACCGCGAAATCGTGGGTGATGAACAGCATGGATGCGCCCGCGTCATCCACGAGCAAGGTCAGCAAGTCGACGATCTGGCGTTGGGTGATGGCGTCGAGCGCCGTGGTCGGCTCGTCGGCGATGATCAGACGCGGCGATGTGATGAGCGCGGTGGCGATACCGACGCGCTGCGCCTGTCCGCCTGAAAGTTCATGGGGATAGTTGCCCAGCGCGCTCTCGGGCAAGCCGACCTTGCTCAGCATGGCTTCGACGCGCTCCAGCCGTTCACGGGCCGACAGGTCATAATGCAATCGCAACGGCAGCTCGATTTGTTGCGCGACCGTCATCACCGGGTTCAGCGCGGCGGCCGGGTTTTGGAACACCATGCCCATATAGCGTCCGCGCAGGTCGGCCATATCGCTCTCGCTTGCACCGATCAGCTGCTTGCCTGAGGCGAGAATCGAGCCATCAACCGAAGCGTTCGCGGGCAATAATCCCATCAGCGCTTTGGCGATCATGGATTTGCCGGAGCCGGAAGAGCCGACCAAACCAACCCGCTGGCCATCCGCAATATCCACATCGATATCATGCACGATGGGCTTGGAGGCGATGGTGATATTGAGATTTTGAATTTGAACACTCATTGCCACCCCTCTCGCAACGCGGGATTGGCGAGCGGGTCGGCGGCGTCGCGCAGGGCGTCGCCGAGCAGGTTGAGCGCGACGACCACCGCCGTCACCACCAGGCCGGGCCACAGCACCGTCAGCGGATAGATGCCAACGAACTTCACCGAAGTGGCCAGAGAATGCCCCCAGCTGGGCACGCCCGCGCCCACGCCGATGCCGAGATAGGTCAGCCCGGCTTCAGCCAGAATCGAAGTGCCCGCGCTCATCGACAACTGCACCACCAGCACCGGCAGGGTGTTCGGCACGATATGCGTCAGAAACACGCGCGCGGCCGACATGCCGGAATGCAGGGCCGATTGCACATACGCCGAGCGTGCGGCAAGCATGGCCGAGGGACGCAGGATGCGAGCCAGGTTCAGCCCGTAAGCGAAGCCGCATGCGGCCACGATCACCGCGGCGGACGCGCCGAACGGCACGCAAAGAATCAACGCCACTACAACGGTGGGAACGGAAATCAGCGCATCGACCAGCACCACCGACACGGCGGACAATGCGCCGTGGCGTGACACCATTGCGGCGACCAGCAGCAACCCGAACGCGGCGGCCACGATTACGGTGAGCGAGGCGATGATGAGGTTCATGCGCGAACCGGCCATCAGCCAGCTCAGCACATCGGCACCCACGCCGTCGGTGCCCAGCGGGTGCGCGGCGGAGGGCTTGCCCCAGACATGAAACCCGTCGGTGGACAGCAGGGAATGCGGCGTCCAAACCAGCGACACCAGCGAGACCGACACCCATGATCCCAGCACGATCAGTGCGTATCGGCCACCCGCGCGCCGCCACATCGAACGCAATATCACATGTAACGTCGTCATCGGCTCGTCTCCCCTGAACGCGCCGCCTTAAGGCGCGGATCGAGCGCACGATGCGCTACATCGACCAGCAACCCCAACAACAGGAAGAACGCGGCGAGCAGGAATAGTTCACTCTGCACGGCAAGCAGATCACGGTTACCCACATCGGTGACGAGCATCGCGCCAAGCCCTGGCAGAGCGAACAGGCTTTCGATTACCATCACGCCGGTGACCATCTGCGCGAACATCAGACCCAACACTGAAACAAGCTGCGGCAACGCCAAGCGAAGTCCCACGCGCAGCAACGCCTGCACGCGCGTCATGCCGCACGCCATAGCCATATCAACCGCATTATTGGAAGCAGCCTCACCAAGCGCGGCGCGCGTGTATCGCATCAGGCCGGCACCTGCCGTCAAGCCCGTTGCCAACGCCGGGAGTACCAGCGCCATCAATGCTCCTGACAGATTCGACCAGCCGTCGGCAGGGAAGCCTTGCGAGGGAAAGACGCCAATAATCCCAACACCGCGCGCGAACAACAAAATCAGCAGCAACCCGCTCCACAGCGACGGAACAGCACCGCCGACAATCGCAACCACATGAAACACGCCACGCAAACGCTCGTTGCAGGTCAGCACAGACGCGCACCCCAGCGGCAAACCAATAGCTAGCGCAATCAACAGACTGAGCATGATCAACGGCAAAGTAACGCCAGCACGCATGCCGACCTGCGAGGCCACCGACTTGCCGCCGATGACCGAGGTGCCTAAATCGCCATGAAACAAGCCATTCGCCCAGTCGAGGTATTGTGCGACATACGAGCGGTCGAGCCCCATCTGGGCGCGCAGAGAGGCAATGCGCTCAGGCGTGGCGTTCGTGCCGGCTATCACCGCTGCCACGTCACCCGGCAGCACGCGCAGCACAACGAACACCAGCAAGGACAACCCCACCAATGCCGCCACGAACAGCGCAAGCCGCTGCACCACGAACCGCATACCAGCTCCTTTACTTGACGTTTTACTTAACGTAAGTGATTTGCCATAGCGGCAACACGATTTGACTAAGCTTGTCAGGGAAGCCCTGCACGCCCTTGGCGTAGGCGACAGACGCGCGATAGGAGAACAGCCAGTCCGCGGGCGCGTCCTCGCTGACCAGCTTGGCCGCTTGCTTCAGGTAGTTTTCGCTGGCTGTCTCGTCAGTTGCAGCAAGTGCCTTGGCATACAGCTCCTGCACTTCCTTGTTGTCGTAGTGATAGTAGTAGCTGGGCGTAGTCCACTTGTAGAAATCGTGGCTGTCGGCATGATCGACCAGCGACAGCTCATAATCGCCGTTGGCGTGCACGTCCGTAAGCCAAGTGGAGAACTCAACATAGTTAATCTTCAAGTCAATGCCGATTGCAGCAAGCTGGCTGCGCAACTGGTCGCCCAGCTCGGTGCCGTAGGTGTTGGCGTAGGTGAGGGTGAGTGCGAGCGGATGGTTGGTAGAATAGCCAGCTGCTGTCATCAGCTGCTTGGCTTTGCTCACATCGTAGGGATATAGGCCGGTCAAGTCCTCGTAGCCGGGGTCAACGGATGCGATTGGCCCGCCGAGTGCGGCATCAACACCACCGCGAGAGGCAATGATTTCCTCATGGTTGATGGCGTGACGAATGGCTTGGCGCACGCGCTTGTCTGTCAATTTATCGTTCGTGCAATTAAAGACAAGTGTGAACTTGTCGCTGCCTTCATCCACGACGATCTTAAACTTTTCAGCGTTCAACGATTTTGCCAACGTGGCGTTCACCGGCAACAGCACTTGCACATCGCCACTTTTCAGGGCATTGACGCCTGCATTGTCGTCAGACAGGAAGCGAAAGACCACACGCTCGGTGTTGGCCTTATGTTCACCGCCCCAATAGTTCGGGTTTGCTTTCAGCACCATCTTGTCAGCCGAATCGAAGGATTCGACGGTGTATGGCCCCGAGCCGAGGGCTTGGGTTTTCGCATCGTATTGCGCGTCTTTGTCAAACACTAAGCCAGGCCGACCTGTTAAATACCACAGCAGATTGGAGTCGGGGCTGCTCAGCGTGAGCCGGACGGTGTTGGCATCCACAGCTTTAACTTGCTCAACACTAGCAATCTGACTAGCGTTGTAATACTGCTGTTCCTTGAGCTGGTTGATAGACCAAACCACATCCTCGGCGTTAAGCTCGTCGCCGTTGGAGAAGATCATGTGTTCATTCAGGTGGAATGTATAGGTCTTGCCGTCCGTGGAAATCTCCCAGCTTTTGGCCAAGCCTGGCTGCACCTTGTTGTCAGAACCACGCGAGACAAGCCCTTCATACACATTACCAATCAACACCTGTTCAAGGGCTGTGCCGGACTGTTGGCGGATATCGAGACTGACCGGCGCAAGTTTGAGGCCAATAGTGATAGTGTCGCTCGCCTCGCCGGTTTGCGAGCTGTTCTCACTGCTTCCTCGCACCACACACACGCCTACGACGACGGCGATGACCGCAATCGCCGCGATAATCACCCAAAGCCAATACTTAGGGTTATTGTTCTTCGTCTGTTTGACGCGCGCATTCAGGCTCTCGTCCGTACTGGCGGCGTTTTGGGTTGTTTCAGCGCCACTGGCACTGCTCTTCTCTTCGGTTGCGTCGGCTTCGCCGTACACACCATTATTCTCAGACATGGCATGTCCTTCACTTAAGACCGAGCGCAGACACGCACGGCCCTCATGTCAGGGTAATAGATTTGCGTTTAGCTGACCGCCCTCATCGGGTCGATCGCCACGCTCCACTATAACCGCCAGCAATCCCAACATTCATCAACCCTATACCTAAAGCAACACGAATTGCTATTCAGAGCTGATTGTCAAAACTTAACAATCAGAACTTATCCTCAGGCTCATTCTTGCTAGTTTGAGTGATGTCGTAGCCCTGCTCGTAGCGGGTTTTACGCCAATTGCGGATTGAAGCGTTAGTGCCACGGTGATGCACATGGTATTTGCGCGGAGTGCCACCGAACGGCATTTCCTCGACTTCCTTAGCCACAGCAATCTGATTCACATTCGACGGATCTCCAGCCGCAATGGGCGCCATGGGCTCAAGCTCGGCTGGGGCATCGGTATGCGCACGCAGACGCGACGGCAACCATTCAGCCAAACGCGACAGCAACCAGCAGACAAAGAAATACACCACGCCGGCCACCACAAGCGTTTGCAGAATATTGAAATACATCGAGCCAAGCCGGCGCGACTCTTGCAGCAA
The DNA here is from genome assembly GCA_963623245.1 of Parabacteroides merdae. Lineage (GTDB taxonomy): Bacteria > Actinomycetota > Actinomycetes > Actinomycetales > Bifidobacteriaceae > Bifidobacterium. Next base: position 7,215 of record CAVFKU010000021.1, on the reverse strand, counting down.
ATCCGTATACATGATAATCGAGCCAAGCGCCGTGTCTTTCAACACCACCACCAGCTGAGTAACAGCAGCAGGCAGCATAGCCACAACAGCCTGCGGCACTTCAACTTCAACCAGCGACTGCGTTTGTGTTAACCCCAATGCCATCGACGCCTCGCGTTGGCCGTTCGGTAAATTACCCACACCGCTTCGCACCAGCTCAGCTACCACTGAACCGTTGTAAATCACCAACGCAAGCACCACAGCCCAATACGCAGGCGACGGCATGCCAGCAAAGGCGAACCAGCGCCAGAAAAAGATCATCAGCAACAGCACCGGCACCGCGCGAGAAAACTCCACAATCGCACCCGAAACAAGGCGAACCAAGCCATGTGGCACCAATCGGCCGATACCGAAGAACAAGCCAAACAACACTGCACCTACCACAGCCAAAGCAGCAGCGCGCACCGTTGAGAAGAGCCCTGGAAGATAAAAATCGGTCCATGCCTCAGCTTCTACAGCCGGCTTCCATAGCTCCCAGCTCAACTGGTTCTCACCTTCGGGCGGGTTATGCAAGCGCATCAATACCAGCACCATCACCGCGACAAATACGAAGCCGGCAACCCAGTTGACAGTATGAATGATTTTGCGCCCTTTGGGCCCTGGCTGGTCGAACAGCACCGCGCTCTCATTGCTTCCCATCACCACTCACCTCCTCACTGCGAGCTTGTTGGACAGATAGGTGGTCAGCAGACCGATAGGAATGATGAGAATCACATATCCGAACGCGAAAATCAAGAAGATCAGCACGATCAGATCCGCATGGTATTCGATCATCTCGCTCATCATCGTTGAAGTTTCTGTAGCCACAGAGGCCGCCGCCGCGACGGTGGAGTTCTTCAACAGCGCAATAAATGTGTTACCCAAGGGCGCCACGGAACCGCGAAATGCTTGAGGCAGGATAATTTCGGTGGCTGACTGCATAAAGCCCAGCCCGAGAGCTCGCGCTGCCTCGGCCTGGCCCAGCGGCACGGTGTTGATGCCGGAACGCAGCGATTCACACACGAACGCCGCTGTATATAGGCTCAGGCCAGTGATGGCCAGCCAGAAGAAGTTGGTGGCGAAGATATCAGAAAAGCCGAGCTTGAGCTGGCCGTAAGCCCCCAGCACCATAAACACCATAATGATAGTCAGCGGCAGATTCTTGAACAGCTCCACATAGGCAACAGCTACGAAACGCATCGACGAAATCGGCGAAATGCGCATCATCACGAGCAGCACACCAAGCATGGTGGAAAACAGCGCCGACCACAGGGTCAGTTCGATGTTCACTAGAAACGCGCCAAGAATGTTGTATTGACTGAAGAGCGAAATCAAGGCTTGCATGGTTCACTCCCCTTCCGTCGGGTTTGGCGGGTTGTATGTGGAGTTCGGTGTGAACCCTGTGCCTTTGGTGTTTGATTCAATGGCTTTTTTCCATGCGCCACTGGCGATCATGGCTTTGATGGCCGCGTTGATTTTAGTGGCAAGTTTGGTATCGCCATGTTTAATACCCACGCCGTAATGTTCTTCAGTGAAAGGATTGCCTACCACACGCAAACGGCCGCGAGATGCGGAAGCAAGACCTGCGAGAATGATGTCATCGGTGGTGGCCGCATCCACAATGCCTGAGAGCAGCGCAGTGGCGCATTCAGCCATGCCAGGCTGTTCCATCAGCTGCACTTGTTTGGAATATTTTTCTTTAATTGTCACAGCGGAGGTGGTGCCGGTCATTGAACACAGACGCTTGCCGTTAAGATCGTCGGGGCCCTTGATGGAGGTCTCATCCTTGCGCACCAGCAGATCCTGCCCAGCTATGAGATAGGGACCAGCAAAAGAGACGACTTGTTTGCGTGAATCAGTAATCGAATACGAAGCGACAATCATATCCACATCGCCGTTCTGCAACATAGCCTCACGCTGCTTGGAGGGCGCTTCTTTCCAAACGATTTGGTCTTCAGCGTAGCCGAGTTTCTTGGCGATATATCGGGCCACTTCCACGTCGAAACCCTCATATTTTCCGGACTTCTTGAATCCTAAGCCTGGCTGATCAAACTTGATGCCGATACGAATCTTGCCTGCCTCGGACGAACTGCAACCGGCAAGCGAGACTGCGCAAAGCAACGCGCTTAGCACAGCAATCATGCGTTTCAATAGCTTGTTCATATGTTTCATTGCAAGTTTCATTTCAATCAATGCGTCAATGTTGGCACACTTGGTTAGTGTACGAAGATTAGTGTGTGAGAATCTTCGATAAGAAGTCCTTGGCACGATCGGTCTTAGGATTTTCGAAGAACTCGTCAGGAGTGCCTTCTTCAAGAATCTGCCCGTCCGCCATAAACACAATGCGATTAGCGACTTTGCGGGCGAATCCCATTTCATGCGTGACACAAATCATGGTCATGCCCTCATGAGCGAGCTCAACCATCACATCGAGCACTTCATTGACCATCTCAGGGTCGAGCGCAGAGGTCGGCTCATCGAATAGCATCACCTTGGGGTGCATAGCAAGAGCGCGGGCGATGGCGACACGCTGCTGCTGACCGCCTGACAGTTGCGAAGGCATCTTGGAAGCTTGGGAATCCACGCCCACGCGGGCAAGCAGACTCATAGCGAGGTCTTCGGCCTCTTTTTTAGGCATGTGACGCACCTTGATGGGCGCCAACGTCACGTTTTCAAGAATGGTCTTGTTGGCAAACAGGTTGAACGACTGGAACACCATGCCCACTTCGGCTCTGAGCTTCGCCAGCTCCTTGCCTTCCTGCGGCAATGGGTTGCCATCAACGCGGATGTCGCCGGAATCAATGGTTTCCAAACGGTTGATGGTGCGGCACATGGTGGACTTGCCGGAACCGGAGGGGCCAATCACCACCAACACATCGCCTTTGGCTACCTTCAGATTGATGTCCTTTAGGACATGCAGATCACCGAATCGCTTTTCGACATGAGTGAGTTCGACCAACGTCTCAGCTACAGGTTGGTGTACATTCATCGCTTCAGACATAAGTTGCAGTATATCGAATGTGCCCGAATGTAGTATCTGCGCTAGTTTTCGTCGGGGTCGTAGTCGACGCCGGTTTCAGCGCGCTGCTCGTCCGAAATCGGGGCAGGCGCGCCGGTGAGCGGGTCACGACCGCCGCCGGCCTTGGGGAAGGCGATAACGTCACGGATGGACGAGGTTCCAGCCAAGATGGAAGCGGTGCGGTCCCAGCCGAGAGCAAGGCCGGCGTGAGGCGGTGCACCATACTTGAAGGCCTCGAGCAGGAAGCCGAACTTCTCGTCGGCCTCCTCCTTGGTGATGCCAAGCACGTCAAGCACGCGAGCCTGAATATCGTCGCGGTGGATACGCACGGAACCGCCGCCCATCTCCTGACCGTTGCACACGATGTCGTAGGAATCGGACATGGCATGCTCCGGGTCCTTGTCGAACGTGTCGATCCAGTCCTTGGAGGGCATAGTGAACGGGTGATGCATCGAGGTCCACTTGGAATGCCCAACAGCCACATCGTCGTCATCCGGATCATCGGTGGACTTGAACAACGGGAAATCAACCACCCATGTAAAAGCGAACTTCTGCGGGTCAAGCAGGCCTTCGCGCGAGGCGAGTTCCACACGCGCCGCCCCCAGCAGCAACTGGGAGGATTCACGAGCACCGGCGGCAAAGAACACGGCATCGCCATCTTCGGCACCAACGGCCTCTTTCAAGCCTTCGCGCTCTGCGTCGGAAAGGTTCTTGGCGACAGGACCTTTAAGCTCGCCATCCTCACCGAACTGAACATAGGCAAGCCCCTTGGCTCCGCGCTGACGCGCCCATTCCTGCCATGCGTCGAACTGACGACGCGGCGTGGAAGCGCCACCCTTGAACAGCACGGCACCCACATACGACGCCTGGAATACGCGGAACGGCGTGTTCTTGAAGTAATCGGTCAGTTCAATCAGCGGGTTACCAAAACGCAGATCCGGCTTGTCGGAACCATACTTATCCATAGCTTCCTGCCAGGAGATGCGCGGCAACGGCAACTGCACCTCATATCCGGCAGCCTTCCAGATAGCGGCGATGACTTTCTCGGTCATAGCCATCACGCCCTCCTGATCCACAAACGACATTTCCATGTCGAGCTGGGTGAATTCGGGCTGGCGGTCAGCACGGAAGTCTTCGTCACGGTAGCAGCGGGCGAACTGATAGTAGCGCTCCACACCAGAGACCATCAGCAGCTGCTTGAGCAACTGCGGCGACTGCGGCAGTGCGTACCAAGAGCCGGGCACCAAACGGGCAGGCACAACGAAATCACGCGCACCTTCTGGGGTGGACTTGATGAAGGTCGGCGTCTCAACCTCGGTGAAATCCATGTCTTCAAGCGCGTGACGAGCAGCCTTGGCCATGTCGGAACGCAACTTCAGGTTGCGCTGCATGCTGGGGCGACGCAGATCAAGATAGCGATATTTCAAGCGCACATCTTCGCCAGGCAACTTGTTCTCAGATTCGTTTTCCAGCGCGGTGGACACTTGGAACGGCAGCGCGTCAGACTTGGCGAGCACTTCGATGCTCTCGGACACAACCTCAACCTTGCCGGTAGTCAAGTGCTCATTCTCATTGCCCTCTGGGCGCAAACGAACCTTGCCAACAACCTCGATGACGAACTCGGAGCGCAATGGACGCGCCATCTCCTCATCGTTGATGACGACCTGCACCAGGCCGGAGGAATCGCGCAAATCAATGAAAGCAACACCGCCGTGGTCGCGCCGGCGATCCACCCAACCCGACAAGGTAATCTTCTGGCCGATCAGTTCTTCAGTAACCTCGGTCGCATGATGTGTTCTGTATGCCGTCTGGCTCATGCTCTCTTTACTCCCACAAATCAATCAATAACAACGCTTTGCTGGGCATTAACAGTATCCGGCTCCCACGACGTGGCAGCGGCCGGCTGCTGCTCGCCACTGACAATGTTCTTCACCTCGTCACCCGCACCCTCCTGGCCCGGGAACCACACGTATGGAATGCCAAGCTTGTCGGCATATTTGATCTGCTTACCGAGTTTGGCCGCAGTGGGCGCCACATCGGCTGCAATGCCACGCGCACGCAATGTATTGGCAATCGCATTGGAAGTGGCGCGTTCCGCTTCATCCCATACGGTCACGAGCACGCAAGCCGGAGACATGCGGTTGGCGCGCGCACCAGCAGTGTGCAGCATATAGCTGACCAAGCGGCTTAGGCCAATAGACAGCCCTACTCCCGGATAGGTGCGGTTGCCTTGCGAGGCGAGGCTGTCGTAACGTCCACCCGAGCAGATGGAGCCGAGCGAGGTCGCGTCGTCAAGAAAGGTCTCGTAGACGGAACCAGTATAGTAATCGAGGCCGCGCGCGATTTTAAGATCGGCAATCACCGAGCCGGGGCGAATGGTCGCGGCTTGATCGACGATCATGGCCAACGTGTCGAGGCCTTCACGGGCGAGCGTATATGCTTCACTGTCGGCACTAATGCCATGCTTGGCGGCAAGCGCATCAAACTTTGAGCTGAGTTCCGCACCATCTTCGGCAGTCAGTTCCGCCAGTTCAAGACAGGCGCGCGCTTGAGATTCGTTGGCGTTGCACGTTTCAACAAGCAGCTTGGCCACTTCGTCGGCACCGATTTTGTCGAGCTTGTCAATTTCACGCAGCACGCCTTCGACATCGTGCAATCCCAGCCCACGATAGAAGCCTTCGGATAGCTTGCGATTGTTTGCATGCACGGTGGCCTTCGGCAAGCCGAACTCGCGCAGACGCTCCAGCGCGTACACCATCACCAACGGCAGCTCGACCTCATAATGATCCGGCAAATCGCCGTTGCCGATCACATCGATGTCGGCCTGCACAAACTCGCGGAAACGCCCCTCCTGCGGACGTTCTCCGCGCCAGACTTTCTGAATCTGCCAGCGCTTGAATGGAAACGCCAAGTCACCGGAATGTTCCACCACATAACGGCTCAGCGGCACTGTCAAATCGAAATGCAGTCCCAACCGCTCCTCAACTGGGGTGTCGGATTCGGATCCGACCTCCTGCAAGCGCGACAGCAGATAAATCTCTTTGCTGGTCTCGCCTTTCTTCAGCAACGAGGCCCCTGTCTCAACAGCTCGCGTCTCGATGCCAATAAAGCCGTTAAGCTCAAATACCTCACGAAGCGTGTCGATGACACGCTGCTCCACTACACGTTCAGCGGGGAGCCACTCTGGAAATCCTGATATTGATGCGCCTTTAGCCACAAAACCAATATAATAGGTGAGGGTTGCGTCAAACATCCGTATCAAACATCCGTAAAACTTTCAGGATGCGAAGCGCAAAACGCATATACCGACAAGCTGTAAGGAGCTGACCATGGCCGACGAACAAGAAAACATCACCACCCCAGCAGAGCAGACACCTGAAACTGCCGTGCAGGAAGCATCGACCACGTCGGCAAAACCGCAAGCTCCCTCCCCTGCTGCATTCGCTAAGAAGCCAGCGAGCAGCGTGCAAATGGCCGCACCAGCCGCCGCAGCATATACCGACGAGCAGATTAAAGAGGCCGCTAGCTTTGGCCTCGTGGACGACAGTGGCACTGTGTTTGTCAAAGAAGGCGAGTCCACGCGCGAAGTCGGTCAATTCCCAGACGCATCCAAAGAAGAAGCCTTGGCACTGTACGCCCGCCGCTTCCTTGATCTCAAAGCAAAGCTCGACACGCTGGCTGCACGCCTGAAGACGACAAACATCAAGCCTAGGGAGATTGACGAATCAATCAAGTCTCTTGCTGAAGAAATCGTATCCCCTGCCGTGGTGGGCGATATTGCCAGCTTACAAGCCCAGTTTGAAACACTCAAAACCGCTGCTGAAGCCAAGAAAACTGAGCTTGCCGAGGCGCGCAAGGCCGCTGTGAAGGCTGCACTGGAAGGCCGCACAGCCATCGTCGAAAAAGCTGAAGCACTGGCCTCTTCCTTGGGCGACAACACAAACTGGCGTTCCACCGCCGACAAGTTCCGCGCACTGTTTGACCAATGGCAGGAACACCAGCGCAGCAATGTGCGTATCGACAAGAAGGACGCCGACGAGCTGTGGAAGCGATTCTCTGCTGCTCGTACCACTTTCAATCAGGCTCGCCGCAAGTGGGCGCAGGCTCGCGACACTGAACGCGATCAGGCGAAGACTGTCAAAGAGACGATTATCAAAGAAGCGATGGCGCTGAAGGAT
>CAVFKU010000020.1:0-24464 GCA_963623245.1 Parabacteroides merdae | reverse complement strand
GGTGAAATCAAAGGTATTGCCGCAGCCAGTGGTGTCTACGAGTTGGCCGTTGTTGCCGTTGTGCCGATAATATGGCAGCTCGTCGAGACCGCGCCAACAGACCGTCGGCCCCGCCACACCGCCCTCACATGAATGGTTGTAGACCACATCCATAATGACTTCGATGCCAGCTGCATGCAGCGCCTCGACCATATCGATAACTTCCTGCCGCACAGCCGTTGCGCCTTGCTGCTGCGCCGATTTGGTGGCGTATGATGGTTCGGGGCAGAAGTAGCTTAAGGTGTTATACCCCCAATAGTTTGTGCGCCCGCGCTCTTGCAAAAATACTTCCGGCTGCTTGGCGTGGATGGGCAATAGTTCCACCGAAGTAATGCCCAGATTTTGCAAGTATGCGAGGGTTCCCGGGTGCGCCAGACCGGCGTAGGTGCCGCGCAGCTCCTCAGGCAGCCACGGTGCGTTCATCGTGAAGCCCTTGACGTGCATTTCATAGATGACGGTTTTGCTCCACGGCACATGAGGATGGCTGGAATCGCTTCCAAGCTTGGTGTGCTCGCGGTCGTCAATAGCAACGGAAATAGGCATGTGCCCGAGCGAATCGACAGTGCTCATCTCACCCATCGGCGAACCTTTGACGCGCTGGTTTTCCACTTCGCACGCATACGAGAACGCGGCTGGGTGCAGTTCCATGACGCCATCTATGCCTTTGCCATACGGATCGAGCACCAGTTTGTTCACATTGAAACGCACGTCACGCTTCGGGTCCCACGCACCATCCGCGCGATAGCCGTACCGCATGCCATCCCACGCCTTGGGCAGATGCACGTACCATAGCCCGTAATTCGGCCCCTCCATGCGGAACAGGGTTTCGCGCACGCCAAACCGTTCAACAATGCGCGAGCACACGGCGTAATCACGAATCTGCTTGGCCAGCGGCACGTTTGGCATATCGAACAGCCGAATGGCGTCCTGATAGAAAGCACTCGGCTCATGGCTGTTTTCCAAAACGCTTAACCAAACTTGGTCGGCAGTTTCGGAACGCACAATGACATCCGCGCCACCATCGTCCGTGAAATAGAGGCCAGGACGGGTAGCAAAACGGCGTAGTGGCGGATTTTTCATGGTTTCCATTGTATTGGTGTGTGTGGCGTTAGTATGTTTGCCTTAAGATTTCTCCACTCGGCTAACGCCTTGGGTGAAATGGCCGAGGCGTGAGTGTTGCTTGATTGGCATGACAGTGGACGGTATTGCAAGCGCCATGCGATCCCTATACGATGCGCCGGTCGGCGGCCCAACGGGTCAGCTCGGTGCGGTTGGACAGCTGCAATTTGCGCAAGACTGCGCTCATATGCGTTTCTACTGTTTTGATGGAGATGAATAGTTCCGCCGCGACTTCCTTGTAGGTGTAACCGCGTGCGATGAGCCGCATCACATCCTGCTCGCGTGAAGAGAGGCGATCCAGCTCCTCATCATGTGTGGGTTCATTAACCCCACTGTCAGCAAGCGGTGCGCCTTGGAACACGGAGAGCACGAACCCGGCCAGTTTCGGAGAGAACACGGCGTATCCGTCATGCACCTGCCGAATCGAGGAGATGAGGTCGTCGCCGGTAATCGTCTTGGTCACATAGCCGCGCGCACCCGCGCGAATCACCGAACCCACGTCCTGCGGGGAGTCGGAAACCGACAGCGCCAGAAACACCGAGCCGGGGGAGAGTGGCCGTGATTTCAGTAGAATCTCGGCGCCGCCACCGCCTTCGCCGCCGGGAACATGCACGTCAAGCAGCACTACATCGGGTTTGGTGTCGGCGATCATGGTGACAGAACCCTCGACGTCGGCGGCTTGACCGACGATATTGAATGCTGGCTGCAAGGTGGCGATTACTCCAGCGCGAAACATCTCGTGATCATCCACCACTGCAACGCGAATTCGGCCATTCTGTTCGCTCATTGCTGCTGTTCCTTCGCTGATTCGAGGGGCATATGCATGCGCACTTCGGTGCCCCAATCGGGGCGAGAAACAATATCCACTGTACCGCCGCGCCGCATGATGCGCCCGATAATCGACTCGCGGATGCCCAGCCGATCGGCTGGCACAGCGTCTATCTCAAACCCTTCGCCGTGGTCACGCACAAACACATCCACTTGTGTTTTGTTTGCCTCGCAATACACGCAAATTGGCTCTTTGCCATGCGTGACCGCATTAAGCAGCGCTTGACTGGTGGCCTCGAGCAATGCGTCGGTCGCCTCGCTTGGCTGAGCGTCGCCCACACTCACAACTTCAATTGCCTTGCCATGCTCGTCTGCGATATGTGCAGCGATATCCTTCAGCCCTGCATTCACCGAGCGGTCGGATGTGGAACGTGTTTGATACAGCCATTCGCGCAACTCACGTTCCTGACTTCGCGCCAATGTGAGCACGGTGTCCGGTTCGCTACTGTGCAACTGAATCAGCGCCAATGTCTGCAATACGCCGTCGTGCAGATGGGCGGCCATGTCAGCGCGTTCCTCCTCGCGTTCCTTTGATGCGCGCTCACAGGTCAACGAACGCAGCATCGCATTCGCCCACGGCAGGATTGCTAGCCCCACGCCGATTACGAGCAGTAGCCCGGCTAATATGCTGACAGGCAGTTGCCATTGCTGGCTTGTCGCAGGGTTTGCCACGTAAATAACGAACGCAAAGAAAATCAGCGCGATACCGCCCAGCATTGTCGGCAACTGACCTTCTTTGGAATCAAAGTGCGACCAGGCCATCATCAGTCCAGCTCCGGCGAACAGTGCAGACAATATGGGTTGTGCATGCTGTGAATGGCCCAATAGCACGCATAGTGCGATACATGTCATACCGGCCAATGCAAGCAAAGCAGGCTTTGGGGCGTGGCGAAGTGCTTCGAGTATTGTCTCGGGTGCACCGTCTGTGCTCGTCTCACTGGTAGTTTTGCTGAAATTGGCGGCTTGCTTCGCAGTCCGCTGTTCTGGCGCAACGGATCGGTTGCCATGCGACAGTGGTGCCTGGCTGGCCGGCATGAACCATTGTGTCGCTTGTGCGGCTGCGAACGGGTCGCCAGCTGGAACGAAAATCCACAAAAAGATATATGTCAGGATGCCCATGCCGAAGATGGGTGCAGTAATCACAAACGCCAAACGCACCCAAGTGACGCTGACACCCAAGTGCAGACTAATGCCCTTACAAACGCCGACAAGCCAACGACCGCGCTTGGGGCGCAACAATGGCAGTCTCGTCGGCAGTAGCGGCTCAGGTGGGCGCATGGCATTGGTCATATTCACTATTGTGCCCGATTCAGGGAGTGAGATAGGGGCTTTATCTGTGCAATCAGGGAATAATCAGGGTGTTCCCTGATGTTTCTGTGCTGTTCGGACTGCTGTAATGGGAGACATGAACGATAACAACAATTTCGAGGGTGCGGGCGCACAATCTAGCCCGCAATCTAGCCCGCAATCATCCACTCCGCCCGCCAATGCGACCAATCAGCAATATCGCAATCCGTTGTCGCGTTTTTTTGCATGGATTCGTTCCACCGGCATGGTTCGCACAGATAATCGCTGGATTGGCGGTGTGTGCGGTGGCATCGCGCGTCGTCTTGGATGGGATCCCACGCTGGTGCGTGCGCTGGTGCTCGTTTCCACGCTCTTGTTTGGCTTTGGTGCGGCGTTGTATGCCATTGGCTGGGCGCTGATGCCTGATGAACGCGACGGACGCATTCTGCTCGAGGAACTTTTTGCCGGACGCTGGGACTGGAGTTGCGCAGGTGTAGGTATCTTGCTTGCGCTCGCAGTTTTTATTCCAAGACTGGGCTGGGGTGCGCTGGCGCTGTCTGCATTGGTGCTGTGGATTATCGCTCAAGGTGGTGTGCGTCAGCAATGCGGGTATGCAGTTGTGCAGTCAGATAATCAGCCGCCAGTTATGGTCCAGCCTGCACCGATATGCAGGGCCCGTCGCAAGCCAGCCGGTTCGCTAGTAGTGCTCACGGTGCTGGGAGCCATATTCCTGTCTATTGCAGTGATGAGTGTTGCATGCGGCTGGTCAGATAGTGTTGCTTTTGAAGTTGTTATGCCTCAAATCACTATTTGGATTTCCTCGATATGCCTCATCCTGGGTGCGATTCTTCTTGTTTTGGGCGCGACTGGTCGTCGCAGCGGCGGACTAATACCTATCGCCATTATTGTGGTTGTAGCTGTGTGCTTTACAGTGAATGTGGCGGGTTTCTATGTCTACACATCCAGAGGTATCAACGCCACTCAGGAGGTAGATAATTATTTCACCGTCGAGCTTGGGGCTAGCCGCAAGTCTGAAAACGCTGGTGGATTGGTTGCCTTGCAGAGGCATGACGGGGATGTCAACTACTGGGTGTCTGATTCCAGTCCAGAGACGTTCAGTCGCTTGCGCCGTGGTGTCTACTTCCTAGGCGATTCCTACGACAATAGTGTGGCGAATATTGACCTGACACAATATGCGCGTTGGGATCACAATGATGATGAGAAGAATGAATATATTGATGGTTGTCCAGCTGGGCAAATCAATCTTATGGTGAGGCAGGCGCAGGTTAGCGTTACTTTGCCAGCAAACTGCCCATATGCTTTCGGTTCGTCCACTACAATGCGACGGGCTTCTGATGTCAGTTCGCTCGGCTCACGTAGAAGTTTCTTGTACAACAATGTCTCCTATGTGGTGTTCGATGATGTCGCGAGCGACGGAGAAGCCACTGAAAATAGCCAGTATTTCGATTCGTTTCTGATCAATGTTGTTTATGGTATTTCTGGCAAAGTTCGTGTGCGTTACGCTGACAGCACTTCTTTGCCGAGCTATAGCGAATTCGTTGATAAGCAAGTGAACAGAGGCGGCTGGGACGCGTTTGACGACACCACCAGAAAGCATTACGACATCGAAAGCGGTGCGTCCGTCATCGCGGGCGAAGATGCCGACAAGACCGATAAGAAAGAAGGCGAACAATGAGCAACAATACTAAGGAATTTGAGCGCATCGATTCAGGTGAACAGTCTGAACAAAATCTTGAACAGCATACAGCGATGAATCAGATTGCAGACGCTGCTACCGCCACCCCTGCCGATGTGTCTGAAACATTGGAATCTGCACCTCAAACTGAACATGCTGTGCCGTTATATGCTGCCGCATCACCGTCGTCAGTTCAGCCCGAAAAGCCGAGCGGGCCGAGTGTTGCGACGATTGTGTTCGGCATTATTCTCGTATTCGTCGGGTTGGGTGGCTTGCTATCTGCTTTGGCTTACGATTCATGGATGCCAGCCTTCATGCGCTTGCTTAACGTCACTCCACAAACGGTGATGGCTTTTGGTTGCGGATTGATTGGCGTTCTATTTATCGTTATTGCCCTAGTTTTGGCAATTGTCAAAGGCGTTAAACAACAATAGGCGGCGCAGATCATGCACTGTTACTGTGCGGCCTCCGCTTTGGCTAGGGTGTAGAACACGCCAAGGCGAATCGTGTGTGCAATCGTGTCTTCGGCGAGGTTGCTCTTACACGTCGATGCGTTGCAAGCGGTCGAGCGCGTTGGTGTCGCTTTCGCAACGTATTGAATAGAACGCCAACAACGCGACGGCCAGCGCGGCGAACGGCACACCGGCTAAGCCGATGGAGTGATAGTCCATGCCGGAGCAAGTCAGCGCCAATCCGCCAACTATCGAACCCACCGCATTGCCGGCGTTGAACGCCACCTGCACGGCCGCACCGGCCACCAGCTCGCCGCCGCCGGCGCCCGCTTCGACCATCAGCAGTTGCTGCGGTGACGAGATGAAGAACAGTCCCAACGCAATCCAGAAAGTAAGTATCGCCGTGGAAGCGAGGTTGCCCGGCAACAGGAACACCAGTGCCAAGCCGACCAGCGAAAACGCCTGGCCAATCGACGCGGTGCCCGCCGCACGCCACAGATCGGTGATTTTGCCGCCGAGCAAACCGCCCACCACCATGCCGAACCCGGCCAGTGCCATCATCATCGGCACAAGCGAGCTGGGCCAGCCGCCCACCGCTTGCAACCACTTGGACACATAGCTCCACCAGCAGAACACGCCGGTATTGCCCACGAACACGGCAGCCAGAATCACCCACGGGCCGCGTCGTTTCAAGAAACGGAATTGGCCGGCAAGCCCCTTGTCTTCCACGGCGGGCACTTGAGGCACCCAAGCCGCCACCAGCGCAATGGTCATTGCCGCCCAGAGCGCGAGCACCGCGAACGCCATGCGCCAGCTGACATGTTCGGCCAACAACGTGCCCGCCGGTACGCCGAGCATATTCGCAACCGTCTGACCCAGCACCATCAGTGAGACGGCTTGCGCCTCCTTGCCCTTGTCCGCCACGGTTTTGGCGATCAGGGTCGCGGTGCCGAAGAACGCGCCGTGCGGCAGTCCTGCAACGAACCGTGCGGCAATCAGAGTCGATGAGTTCGGCGCGAAGCATGACAGGGCGTTGCCGGCCAGCGCAATCACCATGAACAGTATGACCAGCCGCTTTGGTGGAATTTTGCGCCCGAACACCAGCATCAGCGTGCCTACGCACACGCCGATGGCGTAGGCGGAGATGTAGTTGCCGGCGAAGGGGATGGACACGCGCATCGTGTCCGCGACCTGCGGCAGGATGCCCATCATCACGAACTCCGCCGCGCCGAGGATGAACGCGCCGGAGGCCAGCGCCAGCAAACTTTTCTTCATGGCTCTCTCCCGAGCGATGTGGTGGTTTGGTCAGTTGTGTGGGTGAGTTGCAGGTGGTTTGGTCGGTTATGCAACACGAAAAGAGGGAACCACACCACCGTGTGATTCCCTGCTATTGTCGGGCTGGCGGGATTTGAACCCGCGGCCTCTTCGTCCCGAACGAAGCGCGCTACCAAGCTGCGCTACAGCCCGTTTGGCAACGCCCGCCAGTTTACAACGCTCTTAGGGACAAGCGCAAGACGGTGTGTCGACAGACAGCCTCCCGTTTGCTGCCATTTCGGGCCTGCTTAAAAGTCCCAGTCATCGTCATCGGTTTCGACAGCCGTGCCTATCACGTAGGAGCTGCCAGAACCGGAGAAGAAGTCGTGATTTTCATCCGCGTTGGGGCTCAACGCCGCCAGAATCGCCGGGTTTACGTCGCAAATCTGGGCTGGGAACAGAGCCGCATATCCCAGATTCATCAGTGCCTTGTTGCCGTTGTAGCGCAGGAACTTTTCGACATCTTCCACCAGCCCAACCGACTCATACATCGACTGGGTATATTCCACCTCGTTGTCATACAGCTCGTTCAGCAGATCGTAGGTGTAGTCATACATCTCGCGCCGCTCGGCCTCGCTCATTGCCTGCCAGGAAGGGATGTCGTTGGAGATGGGCATTTTTTCGGGCAGCCAGAAGTTGCCGGTAAGCCTGTCCCATATCTCCAGATCCTTGTCATCTTCGAGGCAGTTCCAGTTGATCGTGGCGACGCGGTCGATAAGTTTCAGTGGTTTGCGCGGTATGGAAATCGGTGACATGTCAGTTCTTTTCATCGATTAATGGGTTATGCGTGTGTATTTCGACTGAGTGTTTTCTCTCGTGTTATTTCGACTGAAGGCCGTCAGGTTGGAGCGGAGAAATATTTTCGTTAACGCTCGCATCTATCCCAGCAACACTGCAATCAGCGCGATGAACAGCGGGCTGGTCATCGTGGAAATCAGAATGCCGTCGCGCGCGAACGTGAGCCCCACGTTATAGCGAGCCGCGTAATTGTAGACATTCTGGCCGGTCGGCAACGCCGCAAGCACCACGCAAGCGTACAGCTCAGAACCGCGAAAACCCATTACGAAATACGCCAGCAGAAACGCGATAATCGGCATCACAATGTTTTTCAGCGCGGCCACCGTGAAAATAGCCGGCCGGTCGCCCTTCTCCTTCAGTGGCGTGGTGCCGTTAAGGGACATGCCGAACGCCATCAGGATCATCGGCACGGCCGACTCGCCGATCATGTTAATCGGATCGAAGATGTAGTTGGGGATGGGAAACCAACCTAGTTTCGCAGAAATCGCAGAAACGGCGATACCTCCCAGTGAGCCGATGAGCAGCGGCTGATGAAGAGGCTGCTTGGCGATTTCCTTGAGCGATACGTGCCCCTTGGTGGTCACGTCCAGCGCCGTCAGACCAATAGGTGTGAACAGCGCCTGCTGCATCACCATAATCGGTGCCACCAGCGCGCCGTTGCCAAGAATATAAGTGGCGATAGGCAATCCGATGTTGTTGGAATTCAGGTACAGCGAGTTGAGTGCGCCGATGATTGTGTCGGCTGGGCTCAGGTGAAAGAACAGGCGGTTGAGCACCAGAAACACCACACCCACCAGCAGCGCCGAGAGAAACGCCACGAGAATCGAGGGATGGAAGATGGTCAGAATCTGCTCTTTTGAAAGGATTGCGAACATCAGACAGGGGCTGGAAACGAAGAAAGAGAAGCGGTTGAGCACCATTTGCGCGCTCGACCCGCCGATACGCATACGTGCTGCGATATAGCCCACGAGAATAACGATGCCGATGACGCAAAAACCTTGCATGGCGTGGAGCAAACCCATAGTCCTCTCCTTTCCGGCACCTAGTTTGTCACAATCCTGGCCCAGTTGCCGCCTTATCTCACCAAATGGCCGACGGCTTTGGCTGCGGCGCGTTAGGATGAGCCATATGACACTTGCGCTTTGTACCGATGGATCCCGCGCCGAACAACTGAATGGGCTATTTGAGCAGATCATGGGCGTGTATTCCGTCAGCGACAGCGAAACCGAGCTTGCCAACCAAGTCGAGAGCTTTCTCAAAGCGCAACAGCACTTGACCGTGCGCCGCTACGGCGACACAGTGGTTGCTTCCACAAACCTTAGCAAACCGCAGCGCGTCATCTTGGCCGGTCATCTCGACACCGTGCCTATCATCGACAATTTCCCACCCCAATGGCTTGAACCCAGCGACCCGCGCATCCGCGAGGACATCGCCGCCGCGCATCCGGCCGATCGCGTGATGTGGGGCCGCGGCGCCACGGACATGAAGGCTTCCGACGCGGTGCTGCTCTATCTGGCTGCCACGCTCGCCAACCCTAAAACCGACTTGACTTTCGTCTTCTATGATCACGAGGAAGTTGCCGCCGAAAAGAACGGTCTGAACAAAGTTGCGCAAGCTCATCCTGATTGGCTCCAAGGTGATTTCGCCATCATTGGTGAGCCGACTGATTGCGGCATCGAAGGCGGCTGCAACGGCACTATGCGCTTCGAGGTCGTCACGCACGGTGTTGCCGCGCATTCGGCACGCGCGTGGATGGGCAATAACGCCATCCATCAGGCCGCCGACATTCTCAACCGCCTCAACGCCTACGAACCTCAAACCGTCACGGTGGACGGTCTCGATTACCGCGAAGGCCTGAACGCCACGCTGATTTCCGGCGGTAAGGGCACCAATGTTATTCCCGACGAATGCCGCGTGCATGTGAATTACCGTTTCGCGCCCGACAAGTCGCTGGCCGAGGCGAAGGCGCTGATGATGGGCGCTAACGCTGGTGCTGAGCTCGGCAACGGTGAACATGTTGCCACCGGCGGCGTGTTCGAGGGGTTCGGTATCGAGATGAAGGACGAATCACCTGCCGCCCGTCCTGGGCTTGATGCGCCGCTGGCGGCTTCGCTGGCTGATCTCGTGCGCCAACGCACCGGCCGCGAACCGCTCGCCAAACTCGGCTGGACGGATGTGGCGCGTTTCGCCACGCTGGGCATTCCAGCCGTCAACCTCGGCGCCGGCAGCCCCCTGCTCGCCCACAAGCATGATGAGCAGTTACCCGAATCTGAACTCACCCTCATGGCCGATATTCTCGAAAACTGGCTGGGTTAATCGAGTTAAGCCGCACATATTCGATATCTTGTGGCATACTGAATAACGGTGGTTCTGCAAGCTGCCAACGTGCCAGATGGCGTTGATCCCCTTGCGCTCGCTGATTCGACGCAAGCGACGGTGTCCGCCCTTTGAGCAACAAGAGACTTTGTATGGAAACTGCTTCCTTGGGCGCATATGTGCGCGGCCACGGTGAGAGCGTGGTGTGACAGCCGAGCGAAGCCCGGAGCCGACGCGATGCAGCGCGTCCGCAAGGAGCATTGTGCCCACTGTAAATAAGGGCGAAATCGGCGATGCCGATGCCCAGCATAGCCAAAACAGCAATAGCAACAAGAGCGAATCGTCTTCGACTTCCGCACGTCGGCGTCGCGGTGGCCGCCGCGTGGTGCGCGGCGCTGGTGCAGCAGGCGTTTCTTTGGAACTGAAGGTGCAGGAGCGTGGTGACGAGAACAACGCCGCCGAGATTTCAGCTCCGCCGCAGCCCGCTTCGCCGCAGCCCGTTCGCGCCGCACGCCCGATGACCTCGCTGCTCTTCCAAGAGCCGGTTATTCCCGTGAAGTTGAGCGCTGCTAGTCAAGATGACGACGACGAGCGAGAAGAAGAGCCGTCTTCCCGCCGTGGTCGCAATCGCCGCCTCAATGCGCAAGAGCGTCGCGCCGCCGCTGAAGTCGAGCAGATCGAAGAAGACCTTGAGCTCGATGACATCGACTATCGCCCGATAGATGAAGAAGATGATTCACGCGTGGACGACGAGGATGATGAGGACGAGTTGCGCACCCGTTCACGCCGTCGCCGCCGTGGTCGCAACCGTTCCGACGAGAACAGCAACGAACAGCAAAGCGAGTCGCGTAACGAGCGTCGCACCAGACGTGACGAGCGCAGTGACGAGGAAGGCGACGAGGAAACCGTCACGCGCCGTCGCCGTCGCCGCCGTGGCAAGTCGGCTGGTGAAGACGATGAACAGCCGCTCACCCGCCGTTCGCGCAAGCAGCAATACATCGACGAAATCACCGACATCGAGGGTTCCACCCGCCTCGAGGCGAAGAAACAGCGCCGCCGCGACAACCGCCGTGAACGCAGCCGCCAGTCGCAGATTATGGAACAGGATTTCCTCGCCCGCCGCGAGAACGTCGAGCGTCTGATGGTGGTGCGCGAGAAAGACAAGCACACCCAGATTTCCGTGGTGGAAGACAACGTGCTGGTCGAGCATTACGTCTCCGATATTCAAGAAGTGCAGACTGTCGGCAATGTCTACCTTGGCCGCGTGCAGAACGTACTGCCCAGTATGGAAGCTGCGTTCGTGGACATCGGCCAGGCGCGCAACGGTGTGCTCTACGCCGGTGAGGTCAACTGGGACATCGCGCGCCTCGAAGGTCAGCCTCGCCTCATCGAGCTTGCGTTCAAGAGCGGCGACCCAGTGCTCGTGCAGGTCACCAAAGATCCGATCGGCCACAAGGGTGCCCGCCTGACTTCGCAGGTCACGCTCGCAGGCCGCTTCTTGGTGCTCGTGCCTTCCGGTGGTATGACGGGCGTGAGCCGCAAGCTTTCTGAACGCGAACGCAGCAGACTAAAGTCCATCGTGGCGAAGGTCGCGCCGAAGGACATGGGCGTGATCATCCGTACAGCCGCCGAGGGTGCTTCCGAAGAGGCTCTTGTCAAGGATCTTGAGAATCTGGTGCGCCAGTGGGATCGCATCAACGCTAAGCGCGAGGAGTTTTGGCACGGCAAGCGTCCCAAGCTGTTGCAGGGCGAGCCTGATGTGGCGATTCGCGTGGTGCGCGACATTTTCAACGATGATTTCAACAAGCTTATCGTCGAGGGCGATAAGGTCTACGAGCGTATCGAGGAATATCTCGACACGATGGCGCCCGACCTGAAGGAGAAGCTCGAGAAGTGGGATCCGTCCGAGCATGAGGGCAAGGATGTGTTCGACAAGTGGCAGATCGATTCCCAGCTGCGCAAGGGCATGGAGAGGCAAGTCTATTTGCCTTCCGGCGGTTCCATTGTGATCGACCGCACCGAGGCCATGACCACCATCGACGTGAACACGGGCCGTTTCATCGGCAAGGGGCGCTCGCTTGAGGAGACGGTGACGCGCTGCAATCTTGAGGCGTCCGAGGAGATCGCGCGCCAGTTGCGTCTGCGCGACATCGGCGGCATGGTGATGATTGATTACGTCGACATGGTGATGCCTGCCAACCGCGACTTGGTGTTGCGCCGCTTGGTGGAGTGCTTGGCGCGTGACCGCACGAAGCATCAGGTGGCTGAGGTCACGTCGCTCGGCTTGGTACAGATGACACGCAAGCGCATCGGCCAGGGTTTGGTCGAGGCGTTCTCCGAGGAGTGCCCCACTTGTAAGGGTCGCGGTTTTATTCTGCACGACGAGCCGACGGTTTCCGCCGATTACGACGACCCGTACGCCATGCGCGGCGGCGATCCGTTCGTCAAGACGAACAAACATGGGCGCGGCACCACGCCGGCGCCGGAGCCGCAGGGGTCCTCGCCGGCCGTCAAGGCTAAGCTTGCCCAGATTGCCGCTGCTGCCGTCGCCGCCAACAATGCCGACAGCGCTAGCAATGAGGGCGCTGTCAACAATGATGGCATTGCGGACGCATCTGCTGCGGGCGCGTCTTCTGATTCATCTGCCGATTCAGAAGAGTGATTTTGGTGTTAACCGCGTGTCGCGCTTGACACGCGGTTGCGCTAGTCCGCCCGCCCGTGTAAGTTAGATTGCTGGTGTCTGTCGCAGGCGCTGGTGTCTGTATTGGCATCTGCGCGGCGCAGACAAGAAAGCTTTGCTGAAGAATAATTAGGAAATAAAAGGAACGATTATGTACGCGATTGTGAAGGCCGGTGGCCATCAGGAAAAGGTCGAGGTCGGCGACGTCATTTTCGTCAACCGTCTTGAAGCCAAGAAGGGCAGCACTGTGGAGTTCCCGGTCGCGCTCGTGGTCGACGGTTCCAAGGTGACTATGGCTGCTGCTGACTTGGCCAAGCATTCCGTCAAGGCCGAGGTTGTTGACGACGAGGCCAAGGGCCCGAAGATCAACATCCAGAAATACAAGAACAAGACCGGCGTTGCCCGCCGCAAGGGTCATCGTCAGCCGCTGAGCGCCGTCAAGATCACGGCGATCGCCTGAGCTTCAAGCTTTCAACAGTCGTAAAGCAGTCGAAAGGAACACATCATGGCACATAAGAAGGGTGCGTCCAGCTCACGCAACGGTCGCGATTCATCGCCTCAATACCTCGGCGTCAAGAAGTTCGGCGGTGAGGCCGTCGTCGCCGGTAACATCATCGTCCGCCAGCGCGGCACCAACTTCCACCCCGGCCAGAACGTCGGCATGGGCAAGGATCACACCTTGTTTGCGCTGACCGACGGCTCTGTGAAGTTCGGCGTCCGTCGTGATCGCAAGGTTGTCGACGTCATCTGACGCGCCAGTCAACGTAAAACTTTTTAAACCGCACCAGCCTTGCGCTCGGTGCGGTTTTGCTATGCCGGCCCGTGATGTTCTCATGCGAGCCATAATTACAGAAACGCCGCCAAGCGCACATTCTGGCCCTGCGGCCAATAACCCAATATCTTGGCGCATTCCGATAAAGATTCAGTTGTAGCTGAAACTATTTCACTAATGGACTATAGTGTCAGTTATAACTGAAACTATTTCACTAATGAGCTAAAGATTCAGCAGCAACTGATTTTGTATTAGCGGGTGGTCGGCTATCAAAGCAAGGAGGGAAGCTATGGCTCAGGGGACTCAGAAGGCTCAGAAGAGCCAAGAGATCCAAGAGACTCAGAAGATTCAAATGATCCAGCGTTCTGAATATCTTGACCAAATTGCACCCTTCATCGGCAAAAATATCATCAAGGTTCTGGTTGGAGTCAGGCGTTCCGGCAAATCGACCATCCTCGATCAGCTTCACGAACAGATGCTTTCTGACGGCGTTCCCGCCGAAACCATGCTTCATCTTAAGTTTGAATCCAAGGAATATTCACATATCGCAACAAGTGGCGACCTCATCGATTATGTGGCCCAGCATGCGCCTGATAAAACCACCAAAACTCGCCCGCTGAGATTGTTCCTCGATGAGATTCAGGAAGTTGACGGCTGGGAAAAAGCCCTACGCTCATTTCTGGTTGACTATCATGCTGACATCTACATCACTGGCTCGAACGCACATGTGCTTTCCAGTGACTTGGCCACATACATTACAGGCCGTTACATCACGATTAACGTGTTTCCGCTGTCATTTGCCGAGTTTGCTCCCTCTTGGCGGCAAGTGCAAGGCGGTGACGATCGTGCCGCGTTCCGGGCCTATGTCATGCAAGGCGGTTTCCCTTTCCAACATGAGTTGAGTTTCGATCAGCAGGCTTCGCTGCATTATCTGGAGGATTTGCTCTCTACAATCTTGCTTAAGGACGTCATCAAACGCAACAGCATCCGCGATGTGGATTTGTTGGAACGTATCATTCGTTACGCTGTGGAGCAAGAGGGTCATTTGCTCAGTGCGAAAGGGATTTCTGATTTCTTCAAAAGCGAGCGCCGCAAAGTGGCGCAGGAAACGATTGCAAACTATCTTAATGCCGCGCAGAAGGCTTATGTGCTCTATCGCATTGGAAGGGAAGATGCGGTAGGCAAGAAGATTCTTGCGTTCAACGAGAAAATATACGTTGTCGATCAGGGGTTGCGTCAGGCGTTGGGAATGGACAACGTGGCCAGTATCGATCAGGTGCTTGAGGGTATTGTGTGCATGGAGCTGATGAGGCGCGGATATGCGCTGACTGTTGGCAAAGTCGGGAACGCGGAGGTTGATTTCATCGCGCGCAAGGAGGAAAAGACGGAGTATTATCAGGTTTCTTATCTGACGGTAGACGAGGGCACGCGTGAGAGGGAATTCGGCGCTTTGGAGGCGATACAAGACAACTATCCCAAAACGGTGCTGTCGTTGGATGAGTTTCCATATTCCCGCAACGGGGTGAATGGGGTGAATCTCATTGACTGGTTGCTCGGTCGGGTCTAGGTAGCGCGGTAGCGGCGGGGCGATAAGGTGGCGTTATGAGTGATTTTGTGGATCGAGTGACCGTCCATGTCAAGGGCGGCGACGGGGGCAACGGCTCGGCGGGCATCCGCCGCGAGAAATACAAGCCCTTGGCCGGGCCGAACGGGGGCAACGGCGGCGATGGCGGTTCCGTCGTGTTCGTGGCCAGCCGCAACGCCACCAGTCTGCTTGATTACCGCTTCATGCCGCACCGCACCGCCAGCAACGGCACAATGGGTTTGGGTGACAACAAGGATGGCTCCAAAGGAGAAGATCTGATATTGCCCGTGCCCTGCGGTACCGTCATCTTTACCGCGCGCGGGGCGCAAGGTCAGCCGAAGCGTCCTGGCGAGCAGCTCGCCGACCTGCGCCACGAGGGCGATCGGTTCGTCGCGGCGGCCGGTGGCGCGGGCGGTTTGGGTAATATCGCGTTGGCGAACAAGACCCGTCGCGCTCCCGGTTTCGCCTTGCTCGGCGAACTCGGCGAGGAACGCGACGTGATTCTGGAATTGAAATCTATCGCCGACGTGGCGTTGGTGGGCTTCCCCTCGGCGGGCAAATCTTCGCTGATCGCCGCGATGAGTTCGGCCAAGCCGAAAATTGCGGATTATCCGTTCACCACGCTGGTGCCGAATCTCGGCGTCGTTGTCGCAGGGGATCGGCGCTATACCATTGCCGACGTGCCCGGCCTTATCCCCGGTGCCTCGCAAGGCAAGGGTTTGGGGCTTGAGTTTCTGCGACATATTGAACGCACTGAAATCATTGCGCATGTCATCGATTGTGCCACGCTCGAACCGGGGCGCGACCCTGTGAGCGATTACGAGGCGCTGGAGAAGGAATTGGCCATTTATGCCGATTCGCTCGACTTGCCGCTGGGTGCCATCCCGATTCCCGAACGTCCGCGCATCGTGATTCTCAACAAGGCGGACGTGCTTGAGGCCAAGGAACTCGCCGAGTTTGTGGCTCACGAGTTCGAGGATCGCGGCATGAAGACATTCATCATCTCCACCGCCTCGCACGAAGGGCTGAAGGAACTCAACTTCGCTTTGGCTGACATGGTTGCCGATATGCGTGCAGAGATCACCAAACGCGAAGCTGCTGAAGATGCGGCGCGCGTGGTTATTAAGCCACTGGAACAGAGCGGCCGTCGTCGCCGCGCGGTGGATGAAAACGGTACCACGCTTGATTTCATCATCGAACACAAGGAACTCAGTAACGGCGAAACATGGTTTGAGGTCACTGGGCGCAAGCCTGAACGCTGGGTGCAGCAAACTAATTTCGACAACGACGAAGCCGTGGGATATTTGGCCGACAGGCTCGCCAAGCTGGGCGTGGAAGACGAGTTGCGCCGTCAGGGCGCACACCCCGGCGACGAGATTCGCATCGGGCGCGGCGAACGCGCCGTCGCCTTCGACTGGGATCCCACCATCGCCGCCGGTGCGGAAATGCTTGACGGTGCGCCGCTGGGCGCACGCGGCAAGGATCTGCGTTTGGGAGAAGACGAAGGGCGTGCGCGCCGACGCACTAATGCCGAGCGACGCCGCGAATATCACGAAATGATGGATGCGAAAGCCGCCGTGCGCGAGGCAATGATGGCCGAGCGCAAAGCCGGCCACTGGGCCGACCCGTCCGTGGATGACGACCGACACGACCAGCACAGCCTCTTCGGGCGTGGTGATGAGCAATGAGTGCAATGAGCACACCAAGCGGCACGCTAAGCGGCGCACCAAGCAGCGCACCAAGCTATGACGAGATTCGCCGGCGCATCGCTGAAGCGCAAACCATCGTTGTCAAAGTCGGCTCCAGCTCGCTCACTCAGCCGAGCGGCCACATCGACCCCGAGCGCCTGAATGCGCTCGCCACCGCACTCGCCAATGCCCAGCTGATGGGCGCGCGCATCGTGCTCGTCTCCTCCGGCGCCATCGCTGCCGGTTTCGGTCCACTCGGCTTTGACGCCCGCCCCACCGATGTCGCCACCCAGCAAGCCACTGCCGCAGTCGGCCAAGGTCTGCTTATGGAGCAGTACGAGGCCGCGTTCGCCCGCTTCGGCGTGCGCGTGGGCCAGATTCTCCTTACTGCAGAAGACACAATTCGCGCCGCGCAATACCGCAACGTGCAGCGCACACTGGAACGCTTGCTCGACTTGGGTGTGTTGCCCATCGTCAATGAGAACGATTCGTTGGCCTCCAACGAGATTCGCTTCGGTGACAACGATCGCCTCTCCGCGCTGGTGGCCAACTTGGTGCGTGCCGACGCGCTGGTGCTGCTCACCGATGTGGACGCGCTCTATACCGCGCCTCCATGCGACCTAACAGCCAAACGAATCGCTTATGTGCCGAACGTGCTGGAGGCGCTGGACGAGGTCGAGGTTCGTGGTTCCGGCTCGAAGGTCGGCACAGGCGGCATGGTGACCAAGCTGGAGGCGGCTCGTGTGGCGGCGGTTTCCGGCATTCCCACGATGCTCACCTGCGCAGGCAATGCAGGCCCAGCATTGATGGGAGACCCGGTGGGCACCACGTTCGCGCCCGTCAAACACCGCGGTTCGACCCGCCGTCTGTGGATTGGTTTTGCCGCCGAACCGCGCGGTTCGATTGTGGTGGACGCCGGTGCCGCGAAGGCCGTACGTGGTGGGCGCGCTTCGCTGCTGGCCGCCGGCGCTTTGAGTGTGTGTGGCGCGTTTTCTGCGGGCGACCCAGTGTGGGTGGATGACGAAAACGGCACACACTTGGCTCGCGGTCTGGCAGCCTATGATTCCGAGGAAGCCGCGCGCATGTGCGGCCTGACCACAGCCCAGCTTAAAACCTCTCTCGGTGCCGAATACGCCCATCCACTTGTCCACCGCGACAACCTCGTTTTGCTGTAGCTGCTCGTCACGGGGCGGCAATAGCATGAGAAGCATGAGCATGGCTGATTGGCAGACACTGTCCGAGCGTATTAATCACGTGGCGCCGAGCGCTACTCTCGCCGTCGATTCCAAGGCCAAAGCCATGAAGGCAGCCGGCCTCGACGTCATCGGTTTCGGTGCCGGCGAGCCGAACTTCCCCACTCCCGTAAACGTGGTCGAAGCCGCCGTCGAAGCTTGCCGTGATCCGAAGAACTACAAATACACCCCCACGCCCGGCCTGCCAGAACTGCGTCAAGCCATCGCCGACAAAGTCAAGCGCGACTCTGGTTATGAGGCAACCGCAAGTCAGGTGGTCGTCACCAACGGCGGCAAGCAAGCCGTCTATTCCGCATTCCAGATCCTGCTCAACGACGGTGACGAAGTCATCATCCCCGCGCCGTATTGGACCAGCTACCCTGAGGCCGTGAAACTCGCCGGTGGCAAGCCTGTCGAAGTGTTCGCCGGAGCTGACCGCCGCTTCGAGCCGAGCATCGAGGCCATCGAGGCCGCTCGCAGTGAACGCACCAAGGCAATCATCGTCACTTCGCCGAACAACCCCACCGGCGCGGTGTGGAGCGAACAGACCATCAAGGCCATCGGCGAATGGGCGCTCGCACACCACATCTGGGTGATTAGCGACGAAATCTACGAACACTTGAATTATGACGACGCCCGCACCTCCTACATCGGTGCCGTCGTGCCCGAACTGCGCGACCAGTTGATCGTTCTGAATGGCGTGGCAAAAACCTACGCCATGCCCGGCTGGCGTGTCGGCTGGCTCGTCGCGCCCGAGCTGGTGGCCAAGGCTGCGGCCAAACTGCAAGGGCATATGACCTCCAACGTGGCCAACGTTTCGCAACGCGCCGCGCTCGCCGCCGTGTCCGGCTCGCTGGACGAGGTATATCGTATGCGCGAGGCCTTCGACGTGCGCCGTCGCGTCATCGTGGCCGCGCTCAACGACATCGAGGGCGTGAACTGCCCAACCCCCACCGGCGCGTTTTATGCTTTCGCGGACATCACCGCGTTGCTGGGCAAGCCGCTTGGGCCAAACGGCACCGTTTCGAACACGTCAAGCGAGTTCGCCGCCGCGTTGCTCGAAGAGGCGCATGTTGCCGCCGTGCCCGGTGAAGCATTCGGTGCACCCGGATACTTGCGTTTCTCTTACGCGCTGGCCGACGACCAGCTTGCCGAAGGTATGCGCCGCATGAAGGCCTACGTCGAGGCTTAGTCTGCCGCGCGTCGTTCGCGCTTGTCGAAATCGTGCCCTGCTGGTAAGGTATCGCCTTGGCGGTTTTCGTCATGGCGAAGCGTTCCCTTGGCTGAGGGAATCAAACTGCGACGAAGTTCACCTAGGGATGTGGCGCAATTGGTAGCGCAACGGTCTCCAAAACCGTAGGTTGTGGGTTCGAGTCCCGCCGTCCCTGCCAAGTTGAGATAAGCACCTGCAAACGTAAGGATGGATATGGCAAAGACACGCAAAAGGAAGAAGTCTTCCAAACCTAACGTGTTCATGCGCATTGGTCTGTTCATCAAGCAGATTATTGACGAGTTGCGCAAAGTTGTCACCCCGACGGCCAAAGAGCTGTTCTTCTGGTCGCTGGCTGTGGCCATTTTCGTGTTGCTGCTGATGGCAGTGGTCACGGGCATGGACTTTGGCTTGGGCAAGCTCGTGCTGTGGGTGTTCGGCTGATTGGCCGCGCGGCTCAACGCGAATCGTACTGTGAATCTATGTGAACCTAAACCTTAAGGTGAATAACGCATGAGTGATGAAGTGAATCTCGAAAACGTTGATGTGTTGTCTGGTGCAGCTGAGGCTGCTGATGCTTCTAAGGCTGCCCCTGTTCAAGCATCCGAGCCTGTTGATGCCGGTCAAGCTGCCGTCAACGAGTTTTCTAAGTCTTTGCGCACCCTTGAAGGCAACTGGTATGTGCTTCACACCTATTCTGGCTACGAGAAGCGTGTGAAAACTAATGTCGAATCTCGCGTGGCTAATTTCGGTTTGGAAAACAAGATTTTCCAAATTGAAGTGCCCATGGAAGAAGTCGAGAAGCATACCGACAAGGGCAAGAAGGTCATCACCCGCGTGCGCGTGCCCGGCTATGTACTGATTCGCATGTGGCCAGACGAGGACGCTCGTCGCATTGTGCGTGAGACCGAAGGAGTCACCGGCTTTGTTGGCCCCACCAAGGAGCCTGCCCCATTGAGCCGTAAGGAAGTTGTGGCCATGATGGCTCCGATGATTGCTTCCGAAGCCTTGAAGAAGGCTGGTGACAAGCCCGCTGCCGCTAAGAAGCGCAAGCTGGAAGTCTCCTACGCTGTTGGTGATCAGGTCACTGTTACCGACGGGCCTTTTGCCACTATGCCAGCTTCTGTTTCCGACGTTGAGCCCACCACTCAGAAGCTCACCGTGCTCGTGTCTATTTTTGGCCGCGACACGCCAGTGGAACTGGACTTCTCTCAAGTCGAAAAACTCTCCTAAACCATGCTGATAAGCCACGCTGACGTGCGCAACCGTTGTCAGGCGGTGGCGGCATAATAGGAAGGCTTGTGTCTGGAGGGGAGACCCGCTAGCACAGCACAGCAATATAAGTTGCGGGAGGAGACCGCGCTTGGGTGCACTGGTGCTAAACAGCATCAGGCGAACACAGCACGGCGACCGATTGAACCGCGTTATAGAAAGAGACCATATATTATGGCTGAAAAGCAAGTATCCGCGCTGATCAAGCTGCAGATCGAAGCCGGCAAAGCCAATCCGGCTCCGCCGCTGGGCCCAGCTCTGGGTTCCCACGGCGTGAACATCATGGACTTCTGCAAGGCCTATAACGACCAGACGAAGGACAAGATGGGCGAAGTGATCCCCGTTGAGATCACTGTGTACGAAGATCGTTCCTTCACTTTCATCCTCAAGACCCCGCCAGCCGCAGCTCTGCTGAAGAAGGCTGCCGGCGTCGCTAAGGGCACCGAGAACCCGCTGACCCACAAGGTCGGTTCCGTCACCAAGGCGCAGGTTCGTGAGATTGCCGAAATCAAGATGGCTGACCTGTCCGCCCGCGATATCGAAGCAGGCATGAAGATCATCGAAGGCACCGCCCGCTCCATGGGCATCACGGTGACCGACTGATAAGGAGAAGGACAGATGGCTAAGCATTCTAAGACATATCGTGAAGCGGCCGAGAAAATCGATCGCAACAACCTGTACACCCCTGATCAGGCTATTGCTCTGCTCAAGAGCCTTCCTGCTCGCAAGTTCGACGAGACAGTCGAAGCTGTGGTGCGTTTGAACGTTGATCCGCGCAAGGCTGATCAGCTGGTTCGCGGCACTGTGAGCCTGCCGAACGGCACTGGTAAGACCGCTAAGGTGCTGGTGTTCGCTCGTGGCCCGCAGGCCACTGCTGCGAAGGAAGCCGGCGCTGACATTGTTGGTGATGACGAGCTGATCGATAAGGTGGCCGGTGGCTTCCTTGATTTTGATTCCGTCGTTGCTACTCCCGACATGATGGGCAAGGTCGGCAAGCTGGGCCGTGTGCTCGGCCCTCGTGGCCTGATGCCAAACCCCAAGACCGGCACCGTCACCATGGACGTGGCCAAGGCCGTGCAGGACATCAAGGGCGGCAAGATTGAGTTCCGTGTCGATAAGGACGGCAACTTAAGCTTCCTGATTGGCAAGGTTTCCTTCGACGATAAGGCTCTGGACGAGAACTTCCGCGCTGTGACCGAAGAGGTCAAGCGTTTGAAGCCTTCCACTGTCAAGGGCCGTTACATCACCAAGGCAACCATCACTTCCACGATGGGCCCCGGCATTCCGGTTGATACGAACGCTCTGTGATGCAAGCAAAATAAGCAAAGCATAAGCGAATAAATAATAAGCCCCGTCGCGCAGTTTAGATATGCGTGGCGGGGTTTTATTGTGGCGGGGTGATTTTGGCCTATAACCCTATAACCCAGATTTGGCCTATAGTCCTATAGCCCCTATAAACCCATAACCTAGGATTTCCCACTTGCACCCTTCAGGAACGCGAATGTGCAATGCGCCCCAGCCCAATGGCGCAAGTGAGCACGAACGCATCGCGCGGGTCAGTGACGTCCCAGCCGGTGGTGTCGGCCATGCGTTTCAAACGGTATCGCACTGTGTTTGGGTGGACGTTCAGTGAGCGTGCTGTGACTTCCAGCGACCCGCCTGATTGCAGAAACGTTGCCACAGTGAGCATGGTGGGGTCGTCGTTGTCGCTGTTGCCAAGCAATCGCGTATACACATCTTCGACGAGTTCGCGGCGTGCTTCCTGTTCGCCGAGCATTGCACGTTCTGGCAAGGCATCTTCGGCGTGTAAGACAGACGGCCTCTGTGTTGCACGGCTTGCGGCTGGGGGAGTGTGCAGCGTGATATGGCTTAGCGCTGGCGCTGCGGTCAACGTGGTTAAGGCGGCGCGCATGGTGATTGAGGCGCCTTCAATGCCGCGTCGGGTTGGGCCTAAACATATCGGCGTGCTGGGGTCGAATGCTTTGGCTGCGGCAGTGCAGGTGGCATCTGGGCTGACTGCTGCTTCGAGGCGCGCAAGTGCGACCACAGCCCCTTCGTGCACACCGACTAACGGTTCGCTGCCTCCAAGATCGTGCACGGCTTGACGGATGGTTGCCAAGGCAGAACTTGCGCCGCCGCGTTCGGTTGGCCGTCCAGCGAATGCAAAACAGGCGAAATTGCCGTCAAATCCGGCAATGCGCAAAAGGGAAGCAGCGCGTTCGTCAATAATGCCTGAGATAAGGCATTCAAATGCAACCGCACGCACGCGCTCTTCGTGCTCTGCGCACTTGCCGCGGTTTTCATGCTCGCTGCACTTGCTGCCGTCACTGGCATGTTCTGCTGTAGTGTTGGCAGTTAGGAGGCTTAAGAAATCGCCCGTCATGTTTTTAAGCCTACTGTGATGCCTGAACTCGAAGAATCATCAAAAGAATCATCAAAAGAATCAGCACTTGAAGTGTAAGAAATACATTAAGAATTAATTAAGCAATGAATGATGTCGTCGCATCCGCGAATGCTCCAGCTATATAAACTTTTCTCGGTCGGCATAGCATCGGCGTATATACAGCAATCGTTCAGAGTGTAACTTTAGGCTTAAGTCCCATGAATGCCGAACTGAAGGTGCACGGCCACTGCAACGGCCTGAAAACAACGCTGCTGTTTGCGTTGATGTGGGGCATCATCATGCTTGTCTGGTGGGCTACTGGCGCTCAGTGCGGCACACTGAGCCTGTTTATTCTTATCGGCTTAGCCACCACCTTCGGCTCGTACTGGTTCTCAGACAAACTTGCCATCGCTTCGATGGGTGCGCGTGAAGTGAGCGAGCAGGAAGCCCCGCAAATCTACCAGATTGTGCGCGAACTGTCCGCCAAGGCTGGAAAGCCTATGCCTCGCATCTATATCGCCCCCACAGAAAGTCCCAATGCGTTCGCCACTGGGCGCAATGAACGCCATGCCGCAGTGTGCTGCACGCAAGGTATTTTGCGTATTCTCAATGGCCGCGAGCTGCGCGGTGTGCTTGGCCATGAGCTCATGCATGTGTACAACCACGATATTCGCACGTCGGCCATCGCCTCTGCTATGGCCACCGTCATCACGTATTTAGGCTATTCGTTGATGTATTTCAGCGGCGGCAGTTCGCGTGGCCGCGACGATGCTTCCAACGGCCTTGGGGTGATTGGTGTGCTGTTAAGCATGGTGTTGGCGCCCATCGGTGCTTCTGTAATACAGATGGCGATTTCACGCACGCGCGAATACGACGCTGACGAGGACGGCAGCAGGCTTACTGAAGATCCTGAAGCGCTCGCCTCCGCGCTGAACAAGATCGAGGCTGGCGCTCAAGCAGCACCGTTGATGAAAACTGCTGGTGCGCAGTCGGTCTCGTCCTTGATGATTGCTAACCCGTTTTCGGGCGATGGTTTTTCGCGCCTGTTTTCCACACACCCGCCTACTGCCGAGCGCGTTTCTCGTCTGATGGCAATGGCGCAGGAAATGCATGGCATCCAGCTCTCTTCGCTTGAAACAACAGTGAACAGGGTTTCCGTTTGACATGACTATATGGAAACGTGAGGGCAGGCCGGGCGGAGTTTCTGCTACACTGTTGCTTCGCGTCCAAAAGACGCAACCTTTGCGGATGTAGTTCATCGGTAGAACGACAGCTTCCCAAGCTGTAGAGGCGGGTTCGACTCCCGTCATCCGCTCCACTCTTGGGGGCCAGAGCCCCCGCCACCCCTTGTCTTTCGAGGAGCCCCCATGGTTAATAGCGGTGCGCAGCGAGCGGAGTTGCATAAGGCGATTTGGAATATCGCTAATGTGTTGCGTGGTTCGGTGGATGGTTGGGATTTCAAGCAGTATGTGCTGGGCTTTTTATTTTATCGTTTTATTTCCGAGGACATCACTTCGTATTTGAATGAGTATGAGCATCAGGCGGGTGACGCGGATTTTGATTACGTGCAGATCAGCGACGCCAAGGCTGAGATGGTGCGCCAGTCGATGGTGCAAGAGAAGGGCTTCTTTATTGCGCCTTCTGATTTGTTTGTTAATGTGTGCAAGCGCGCTGCTAGCGACGAGAATTTGAACGAAACGTTGCAGCGGGTGTTCAAAAACATTGAGGGGTCGGCCACGGGCTCGCGTTCTGAAACGAGTTTGCGCGGCTTGTTTGATGATCTCGATCTGAAC
>CAVFKU010000019.1:0-25671 GCA_963623245.1 Parabacteroides merdae | reverse complement strand
CGACATGCGCACTATTCTCGATCCCGTCGCCGCCCCGGCGCACGCCGCCTTCGTGGAGAAGAAATCCGAGTTCATCGGTGACGCCGCGCATATCGACACGCTCGATGAGGCGCTCGCATTCGTTCAGACAATCCGCGACCAGCATCCCAAAGCGCGGCATGTGGCTTACGCGGCGGTGATTGGCGGTTCGGACGGGCGCACAGCGGAACGCATGAGCGATGACGGCGAGCCTTCCGGCACCGCAGGCAAGCCGATTCTTGACGTGCTGCGCGCCAACGACCTGACCGACTGTGTGGTGGCTGTCACCCGCTATTTTGGAGGCGTTCTGCTTGGTTCGGGCGGGCTGATTCGCGCGTATTCTACCGGCGCGTCCATTGCGATCAAAGCTGCGAAACAAGCTGATATCGTGCCCTGTCAGCGTTATCGAATCACGCTGGATTATCCGCAGTTAGCGCGTTTCCAGCAGTTGTTGGCTGGAGCTGAAGGGGAACAGTCGGACGAAAATTACGCGGCGAATGTTGCGCTTACAGCCATCGTTCCATTGCACAATACCGAGCGTTTTGAAGACAGTGTCCGCGAAGCCTTCAATGCGGCGATCGTTCCCGAACCGCTTGATACTGTCAATCGTGCCATCGCACGGTAGACCGCTACACTGGTGCCTATGAGCGAGGACAACAATGAACCCCAGACGCAGCAGTCGTTTGAGCCGCTGACTGCCGCCTACGAGCATTTGCGCCACAGCGATGATTCGGCAGAACTGTCCGAATTTGCGCGCCGCCCGCTGCCTGATCGTGCTGATCATGCCGCGTTCTCTCGCGCCACTGCACTGCTGGAAGCTGTGGCTGGCAATGCTCATACGCCGGTGGAAGACCGCGTGTTTCTCGCTGAATCTATGCCGTTCCCGAACATCCTAGTTAAGCTCGCTGAAGACCCAGAGCCGAGTGTGCGTAAAGCAGTGGCGGCCAATGAGGACGACAAGAACTGGCTGGTGGGTCGATTGACAAAGGACCCGCTCCCTGAAGTGCGTGACATAGCTTTGCGCAACAAGCGCACCTCATGGAAAATGCGTCTTGAAGGCGCTCAGAACCCTGAAGTTGACGCGCAAACCTTGGCATTTCTTGGTGCGCTGGGCACTGAAATCGAATCGGATGCTCCCGCTGTGCTGTCGTCAATGGTTCGTCGCGCAGTGGCGCTCAACCCCAATACCACGCCCGAAACATTGTCCAAATTGGCGGACGACCCTTCTGCAGAGGTGCGTCACGCTGTTGCTAAGCGGCAGCAGTAGTTGAAGCGGCTGTTAAGCGTCAGTTGAGCAGCTGTCAAGCAGCAGTAAGTGAAGTGGCGTACAACATCAGCGCTTCCTCGAATCCTTTTGCCACCTTCCATACGCAATAATCAGTACACTGAGAGCTATGAGTGATCGAACGGAAAGCAGCGAGCGCCTCGCCCGCCCGCTAATTCAGCTGGCGAAACTGGCAGGCATTGCCACGAGCTATGTCGGCATGAGTCACGACTACCACGAGATTAGCGACGGTGTGCTGGTGGCCGTGCTGGCTGCTCTAGGCATTGACGCTTCAAGCGACGAGGCTGTCAAACAGTCGATCAAACGTATTCAGGACGAGCGGCATGCCCGTCTCGTCGTGCCCACTGTGTTGCATCATGTCGGCACCGAAAGCCGTGTGCCGGTCAACGTTGGCATGTTGGACATCCCCAGCGCCACCATCACGCTGGAAAGTGGCGAGATCTACGAGCATGCGCTTCTGCCAGAGGGCGGCGACGGTTCGAAGGCGTATATGTTGGACGGTCATTTTGTCAGCACGGCTTTCATTGTTATTCCTGCTGATGTGCCGGAGGGTTATCATACCCTGCATGTCACGGTGGGCGAGCGCACTGAAGACGCCACGCTGATTAGCGCGCCGCCTCGCGTCGAGTTGCTTGACGAGATGCGCGAGGGGCGTCTGTGGGGTTGGATGGCGCAACTGTATTCGATTCGTTCCTCCGATTCGTGGGGTGTGGGCGATTTCGAGGATTTCGCCGTGTTACTTGAGGGTGCCAAGTCCAAGACGGGTGCCGATTTCGTGCTGGTCAATCCGCTTCACGCCGGCGAGCCGGTCTCTGCGCTCACGCCGTCGCCTTATCTGCCGGTGGCGCGCGGGATGGTGAACTTCACGTATATTCGCCCCGAAGCAGTCGAGGAATATCAAGCGCTCGCCGATGACACCCGCTGGCAAATCGAGCGGTTGTATGCCTCGGTTGAGCCGTTGAACGGTGACGCGCAGCTCATCAACCGAGATGCCATGTGGCAGGCGAAAATACAAGCGTTGTGGCTTATTTTCAAGGCTGGCCGCTCTGCTGAACGTCAGCGCTCCTTCGAAGCCTTCCGCTCCCAAGTTGGTGAGGAACTTGAGGCGTATGCCACTTGGTGTCTGTGCTACGACAAGTGGGGTGCTCCAAGTGAGGAAGCGAACAACTGGGAGCGTTGTCTGACGAAGGACAGCCCAGAAGTGATGGGCCTGCGCCAGCAATTCCCTGATACGTTGGAGTTTTATCGCTGGCTTGAGTGGGTCGCCTCTGAGCAGCTTGACCGCGCGCAATCCCGCGCGAAGGCGGCCGGTATGCGCATCGGCATCATGGCTGATATGGCCGTCGGGGTTCATCCGCTCGGTTCTGAGGCGTGGTGGTATCCCGAGCGTTTCGCCAAGGGTGCAACGGTGGGTGCCCCGCCTGACATGTTTAACCAGCAGGGGCAGGATTGGAGCCAGCCGCCGTTTAACCCTATCGCGCTTGAGAACACGGGCTATAAGGCATATCGTGATTTGGTGCACAACATGTTTGCTCATGCTGGTGCAGTGCGTATTGACCATATCCTCGGCTTGTTCCGTCTGTGGTGGGTGCCGGCCGGTTTGAAGCCTGTTGACGGTGCCTATGTGCATTACAACTCCGACGTGATGTTGGGCATTCTTGCGTTGGAAGCTTCGCGTGCGGACGGCGTGGTGGTTGGCGAGGATTTGGGTGTGGTGCCGCATTATGTGGCCGATTCGCTCTCTTCTTACGGTTTGCTTGGGTGTGCTGTCGAGTGGTTCGAGCAGAGGGATGGTGTGTTCCGTGCGCCGGCCGATTGGCGTGAATATGCGCTCGCTTCAGTGAACACGCACGATTTGCCACCGGCTGCGGGCTATTTGGAGTTTGAGCACGTCAAGTTGCGTGAGCGATTGGGGCTGTTGGAAGGCTCGAAGGAAGATTTTGAGCGTTCTGCGGTGGCTGAGCAGGACGCAATGGTTGCCATGCTCGTTGAGTGCGGGTATCTGAATGCTGAACTTGCTCGGGATCGCAAGGCTAACGAAACCGCAATCGTTATGGCGCAATACCGTGCATTGCAAGATTCGCCGTGCAAACTGCTTGCCGCATCAATCACCGACGCAGTGGGCGAAAAGCGGGCACAGAATCAGCCGGGCACAAATAACGAATATCCAAACTGGCGCATCCCGCTCGCTGACGCGCGCGGCGATGTCGTGATGCTCGATACCCTTTTCGATCGTGTCGATGTGCGCAACATCTCCTCGATAATGCAGCGCCATCTCCCGTCCTTCTGAGTGGTGGCCATTTCCGTTCATTTCTTGTGGCGCAAGATTTCTCGGCTTTGCTCTTCGGGTTTTGTATGGAATGACAGTAAACGAGGCTTGCTTCGCTCGGAAATGAACAGTAAACGGGATTCGCTTCGCCTTGAACACTACATAGCGCATATGTCACCCCTAGGCAATACACTCGTGAGCTGTTGTGTTTCCCTAAGGGGTCCTTCAAAGCGCTTTCCCACTCGCAACCGAGGACTTTCAGGGAGCCCACGGATAATGAGGCCAACGCCCTAGCAGTGCGCCCTAACCAAGCGTATGTAGTGGTGAAGGCTCGAAACACAATACAAGAAAAGGTAAGAACAGTGAAGACTTTCACTCCGAAGCCCGCGGACTTGAGCCACGAGTGGTATATCGTTGATGCCACTGATGTGGTGCTCGGTCGTCTCGCAACGCAGGTTGCGACCCTGCTGCGCGGCAAGAACAAGCCCACATTCGCCCCTCACGCCGATTCCGGCAATCATGTCATCGTGATTAACGCCGCCAAGGTGGCACTCACGGGCAACAAGATGGGCAAAGAACTTTACATGCACTCCGGTCGCCCGGGTGGCTTGCGTCGTGACACTTACGCCGAGCTGCTTGCTAACAACCCCGAGCGCATCATCACCAACGCTGTCAAGGGCATGCTGCCGAAGAACAAGCTCGCCAAGGTGCAGCTTGATCGTCTGCACGTTTTTGCTGGCGAAGAGCATCCGCACACTCCGCAGAAGCCGCAGGTCTTTGAGATCTCGCAGGTTGCTCAGCAGGCCAAGTGAACCGAAGGGAGATAGAGAACATGGCTGAAAACACCAATAACTCCGCGGTTCAGGAAACCGAAGAGGAACTCACCAGCTACACCACCGAAACCAACGCTGGCGCCGGCACGGGCACTTCCGCTATTGAGCCGGGCTACGGCACTGGCCGCCGTAAGGAAGCTGTCGCCCGTGTGCGTCTGGTTCCTGGTTCTGGCAAGTGGACTATCAACGGCCGCACTTTGGAAGAGTATTTCCCTTCCAAGCTGCTGCAGCGTGAGGTTAATTCTCCGATCGTGCTGTTGAAGCTCGAAGGCAAGTTCGACGTCGTTGTGCTTGTTGACGGTGGCGGCACCACCGGCCAGGCTGGCGCTATTCGCCTCGGCGTGGCTCGTGCGCTTAACGCCATCGACCGCGACGCTAACCGTGCTGCTTTGAAGAAGGCTGGCTTCTTGACCCGCGACGCCCGCGTCGTGGAACGCAAGAAGGCTGGTCTGCACAAGGCTCGTCGCGCGCCGCAGTTCTCCAAGCGTTAATTTCGCGCAACTGCTGTTATCAAAACCCCGTCGCTGTTTGTTGCAGCGGCGGGGTTTTGCTTTGCGTGAAATGGCTGCGAGCCGAGTGGAGAAATCTTCTCAGGGGGAATACAGCTCGACGTATAGGGGTCAATTTGAAGGGGTGATATTGCGCAATCAAGTGTTTGATAGCCTCGCCTTGCACACAGGCGGCGGGATTTACCCGCAGCTGTTTGCAGAAGGTAAGGAGTATTGCCATGAAGAGAGTAGCTACACCGTTCAGTTTGTGTCGCTTGCAGTGCTGTGCGGTAGGTGTTGTGTCGTTGCTGGTTGCGATGGTGGTGCTGGCGGTTGCAGCGCCCAGTGCGCGGGCGAATGATGGTGGCTTTGAGCAGGTTGGTCCCACGATCAGTGGGCTTGAGGAGAAGACTGATGTTACCGTCACTGACACAGGTGTGAGCTACAAACTGGGCAATGCGGCGGTGGACGGCGAAGCAAGTACAACGCTCACGATTGGGGTGAGTTCCGGTTGGTTCACAATTTCCGACTGGAAGGTAGAAGGCGTTGAGCCGACGGTCGCCTTGAGCGATAAAGAGAAGCTCTTGACCGCTTGGCGTTGGCGCCCAAACACGTTGAAGAATGAGCGTTATCGGCATATTGAATTCAGTGTGAAGAAGAATTCTGGCAAGACCATGTCAGCGTAGGCTATTCAGCAGTTCTTGCATGGCATGACGTTCTGGGTTCCGTCCGGCGATCTGCAGACCGTATGGGTGAGTGCGACATACAAACAGTTGCTGTCGTATCGTATCGCTCCCTACGATCAGCCGGAATCCTACAATGCGCACTTGTTCAATGGTCACGCATATTCGTTTGTTACTTCGTTTGACGAAGATTTCGATACGGGATATAGCGAAGCGCGCAAGACGTTCTTCCTTGGTAAATCCGGCTATCTGATGACTATTGAATCGAAAGGTGAGCGTAATGCTGTCAGCCATGTGCTAAGTGAGGGGCCTGGCTGGATTGGTGGCACTAACGCTACTGAGCAGCCTGGCGTTATCGGAGGCACGAGCACTACGAACGCTATCAGGGGCTATTATGTCGAGTTTGATGGGTTTGACCCGCGCTTGGCTGGGCAGGTTATGACGACGAGTGCCACGATAGGCAGTGAGAACTACGATTCGCATACCGAATCGAGTGAATCCACCAATCCTGCTGAGGCTGATACGAAACCTGATAAGTCTGGTGCGTCTGATGTGTCCGACGCAAAGCCCGACACGAAAACTGACCCCAGCGAGAGCGACATAAAGCCCGACAAACCTGCAAACTCGGCAAAACAACACACCGCGAAATTGTCGCTGGCTAACACTGGTTTAAGTACGCTCGTCCTCGTTCTGACAGCGCTATCCTTATTGGCGGCCGCCCTCATAACGGCCGCGCTTCGCCACTGCAGCAACGAGTAGGTTCGAGTAGGTTCGAGTAGGTTCGAGTAAGTTCGAGTGAACACAAGCAGACCCAAGCAGACCTAAGCAAGCTCAAGCAAATCCAAATGATTCTGCCCGCAAGGCACGCCACTCTTCACAGCGTTCATACAGTCGAGTAGGATATTTTCGGCAATGATTGTTCGGCAATCATAAGGGGATAGACGAAACCATGACCGAGAACACGCAGACTGTGGTGCTTGAGGAACAAAGCCAGAGCCGCGAACTGCCCGCCCGCATTTCGATTCCGTCGATTCGCGGTGAGATGGTGCGTTTGCGGCCTGCCACCGTCTCCGATCTCGACAAGCTGGACACGCTCAATGCGTATCACGGCGCTTCACGAATCACCGGCAAGGATCGCGTGGCAGAACGTGCCGTCGTGCACACGTGGGTGCGCCGTTCTGTGGCTTGGAGTGAGGGCAAGTTTCCCAACGAATCTGGCGTTGGCGATCCAGAAACGCGCCGTACGATTGCTTGGGCAGTGCTTACTGACGCTGATCATGATGGCGACCACGAGATTGACGCCGCTTCCACCGACAATGTCATCGGCATGATTTTCCTGATTGACATTGATGGCTGGGCGCGTTCTGCTCGTATTCAAGTCATTCTTGGCGAGGATTATCGTGGCCGCGGCTATTCGCGTGACTTGATGCCGCGCGTCATGACGTACGGCTTTGCGCCTGAGCCAGTTGGTTTGGGGATGCATCGCATCTGGGTGGCTGTGCCCGCGCAGAACACTCGTTCCGTCTCTGTCTACCAGTCGCTCGGCTTTATGCCGTCAGGTACTTCGCGTGACGCGCTGTGGGACGCTGCGCACAATAAATATCAGGATCTTATCGTCATGGACACGTTGGTGGACGAATACGATCCAATCCGCTCGCTTGATGCGTTCGGCATGCATGTGCTGGAAGATAATCCGGGCGTTAAGGAAGCGTTGAGCGCTCGCGAACATTCGATGGCACTCAAGCAAAGTCAGGCTGGTGAAGAGACGCCTTTAGCGTCTTTAGATGACGAGCCCCTGCGTGCTGAGCACTTTGACCAGCAAGAAAAGACTGTGCCTGCGCAAGACGGTCTTGAATCTTCCGACGCATCCAGTGCAGAGACGGAGGTTAAGGATCAGGCGGTTGCTGAAGAAGAGCCCAGTTGGCCGTATGCAACTGACGAGCGTAAGCCTTCAAAGGAAGCTTGGTGGCGCACGCTTGGCAACGGTCGCAAGCGTGACGACGAGGAATAATGCGAACGATGTTGCTGAGTAGATACGCTGGGTAATGCTGTGGCAATAAATAATGCGAACGAGGAGAAGTGGCGATGAGTGCCGAGGATCTTGACAATTACGAAACCGACGCTGAACTGGCTCTATACAGGGAATATCGCGATGTTATTAAGCTGTTCACCTACGTGGTGGAAACTGAGCGCCGCTTTTATTTGGCCAACAAGGTTGATTTCAACGTGCGCTCTGCCGGTCAAGACGTGTATTTTGACGTGCAGCTGACGGATGCATGGGTGTGGGATGTGTATCGGCCAAGCCGGTTTGTCAAGAACGTGCGCATTGTGACGTTCAAGGACGTCAACGTTGAAGAAGTGCAAAAATCAGACATTGACATTCCCGAAGACATTCGTTGAGAGCTGCGCTTGGTGCTAGTTGATGCGCTTGCGTTATTGGCGCGTTCTCATTGTTGATGTGCTCACATCGTTGGTGTGTTCGTGTCGGTATTGCCTTGCATTGGTCGCGCGGGCGTTGTACAGTGAGCACAGTTCGTGCGAATGGATTGTCACGAGCTTTCAATGCGGCAGGTGCCGCAATCATTTTCAGGCGATCTTGCGGTGCATCAGGCGCCGTCAGGTGCTGCGGAAAGGTATGAACTGTGGCCAATAGCCAGAATCTTGAAGGTATGAAGCTGCCCGAGCTGAAGGATCTTGCCAAGCAGATGGGTTTGCGCGGCACATCCACCATGCGTAAGCCGGAGTTACTTGCCACCATCCAAGCCGCTCGTTCTGGTGGCGAGGCGCCCGCAGGTGTCACTGTCAAAGCAGCGCCTTCTTCTGTTGTTTCAAGCGAAGAGCGCAAGACTACAGTCGAGGAATCTTCTCAGTCCGCTAAATCTGCCGCCAAGTCAACGGGTCGCAGAGGCCGTCCTAAGAAAAACAGTGACGTTGATTTGTTTGCCGATCTCGGGCTTGAAGTGTCGGGCGATTCCGAGCACAGCTCGCGTCATCGTCTGCGCAAGGAGCAGGAGGCTTCTGCTGAAGACGCTGTGCGTGATTTAGACGATATTCTCGCCGCATTGCCTGCTCAGCAGCAGTCCGACCATGACGAAAACGAAGAGGCGCCGCGCAGTCGCAATGGTCGTGGGGATGGCCGCGAGCGTGGCGAGCGTGGCGAACGCGGTGAACACAGCGAGCGCAATGAACGCAATGAGCGCGACAATAACTACGACCGCCGTGGCCGTCGTATGCGTGGGCGTAATCGCGATTTTGACGAGCGCGACGAGCGTCGTGAGCGTAATAATCGTGATGACCGTAGAGACCGTGATGATCGTGACGAACAGTCTGCCGAACTCGTGCCGGTAGCAGGTATTGTTGATGTGCTCGATTCGTACGCATTTGTGCGCACTTCAGGCTATCTGTCTGGGCCTAACGACGTGTATGTGTCGATGGGCCAGGTCAAGAAGTACGGTTTGCGCAAGGGTGACGCCGTGCATGGCGCGATTCGTGCGCCGCGCGAGGGTGAACGCCGCAACCAGCGCCAGAAGTTTGTGCCGCTGCAGTCCATCGATTCGATCAACGGCATGAGCGTGGAAGAGGCGATGAACCGCCCGCAGTTCAACAAACTCACCCCGCTGTATCCGCAGGAGCGCTTGCGTCAGGAGACCACAGCGAACAAGCTTACTGGGCGCATCATGGATATCGTCGCGCCCATCGGCAAGGGCCAGCGTGGCCTGATCGTCTCGCCGCCGAAGGCCGGCAAGACCATCACCCTGCAGAATATCGCCAACGCGATCACCGCCAATAACCCCGAGGTTCACCTCATGGTGGTGTTGGTGGATGAGCGCCCCGAGGAAGTCACCGATATGGAGCGCACGGTGGCCGGCGAGGTCATTTCTTCGACCTTTGACCGCCCCGCCTCCGACCACACTACCGTGGCTGAACTCGCCATTGAGCGTGCCAAGCGCTTGGTTGAGCTTGGTCAGGACGTGGTTGTGCTGCTCGATTCGATGACCCGCTTGGCTCGTGCCTATAACATCGCAGCTCCGGCCTCCGGGCGCATCCTGTCCGGCGGCGTGGACGCCCAGGCGCTCTATCCGCCGAAGAAGTTCTTCGGCGCGGCCCGCAACATCGAAAATGGTGGGTCGCTCACTATCATCTCTTCCGCGCTGGTGGAAACCGGCTCCAAGATGGACGAGGTGATTTTCGAGGAGTTCAAGGGCACCGGCAACATGGAGTTGCGTTTGAGCCGCGAGCTGGCAGACAAGCGCCTGTTCCCGGCCATCGACATCAACGCTTCCGGCACCCGCCGCGAGGAGCTCATCACCTCGCCCGAGGAGCTGCCCATCGTCTACCGTCTGCGTCGCCTGTTCGGCGGCATGGAAGCGGAGCAGGCCTATCAGACCTTGGTGCCGCGCCTGAAAAAGACCGCCACAAACCGCGACTTCCTCGCCGCCATCGTGCAGCAGGCCAACTCCCTGCCTTCCGCCAGCTAATCTTCAGCAGTCTTCTGTCATTTCGACCGAGCCTGTTTTCCTTTATTTCTGCCGAGGCGAAGCCGCGTGGAGAAATCGTCCCTGCTCAAGCCGAGCATATCGATCTTCGCGTGTCAGCGTAGCGGCGCTTAGGGGGCGTGGGCTGTAGAATTAGGCAGGCGTGTGTTTATGTGCAAATGTGCGCATGAACACATATATGGCTGGTTCTAGTTCGGCAAAGCAAGCCGACAACTATGAAGCAAAGGAGTAGCGATGGGTCAGGATCAATCGTCTGTGTTTGATCTCGCCGCAGTGGCCGCGGCTTCCAATGGAGGGAACAACGACCCGCTGCTGCCTCCCGCACGCTTCATCGGTGAGCCGCAGAAGCCAAGCAGCATGCCATACAACAAATACGCCGCCTACCATGAGCAGGTGCCGTTCGATTATCCCGAGCGCACATGGCCGTCTAAGCGTTTGCAGCGTGCGCCGCGCTGGTGTTCAGTCGATTTGCGTGACGGCAATCAGGCGCTGGTCAACCCAATGGATTCCGAACGCAAGCTGCGTTTCTGGAACCTATTGGTGTCAATAGGCTTCAAGGAGATCGAGGTGGGTTTCCCCTCGGCTTCCGAAACGGACTTCGATTTTATTCGCATGCTCATTGAGCGCGAACTCATCCCCGACGATGTCACCATCGTGGTGCTCACCCAATGCCGTGAACACCTGATTCGCCGCACTTACGAGGCGCTTAAGGGCGCCAAGCGCGCAATCGTGCACTTCTATAATTCCGTCTCTGTGCTGCAGCGCGAGGTGGTGTTCAAGAAGAGCAAGCCTGAGATCAAGCAGTTGGCCACCGATGCCGCCGAGCTGTGCAAGAAGCTCGAGAACGAGGCCGATGGTATTGATTTGTACTACGAATATTCGCCCGAGTCGTTCACTGGCACCGAGCCGGAATATGCCGTCGAAGTGTGCAACGCGGTGATTGATGTCATCAAGCCCACGCCCGAGCATCCGATGATCATCAACCTGCCGGCCACCGTGGAAATGACCACGCCGAACGTGTTTGCTGATCAGGTGGAATACGTCTCCACCCACTTAACCAACCGCGACGCCGTGGTGCTTTCGCTGCACCCGCACAACGACGAAGGCATGGGCGTGGCCGCCACCGAGCTGGGCGTGCTCGCCGGCGCCGATCGTGTGGAAGGCTGCTTGCTTGGCAATGGCGAACGCACCGGCAATGTCGATTTGGTCACGCTGGGCTTGAACTTCCTCACCCAAGGCATCGACCCGCAAATCGATTATTCTAACGTGCCTGAGATTCGTAAGACCGTCGAGCACTGCAACCAAATTAAGATTTCTGAGCGTCATCCATATGCGGGAAACTTTGTGTTCACCGCGTTCTCCGGCTCGCATCAGGACGCCATCAAGAAGGGTCTTGAAGCCCGCCAGATGGCCGCCGATCGCGCCGGCGCGGATCTTGACAGTTTTGTGTGGCTCGTGCCTTATCTGCCT
Organism: Parabacteroides merdae; assembly: GCA_963623245.1. GTDB lineage: Bacteria > Actinomycetota > Actinomycetes > Actinomycetales > Bifidobacteriaceae > Bifidobacterium. The sequence continues at coordinate 14,129 of CAVFKU010000019.1, read as the reverse complement.
ATCGACCCGAAGGACATTGGCCGCACCTACGAGGCCATCATCCGCGTGAACTCGCAGTCCGGCAAGGGCGGCATGGCCTATCTGCTCAAGACCAATCACAATCTCGACCTGCCTAAGCGCTTGCAGGTGGAGTTCGACAAGATCGTGCAGGCCTACGCAGACGAGACCAAGAGGGAAGTCAAGGACGAGGACATCTGGCGCCTGTTCAAGGACGAATACCTCGCCGTTGAGGAAGGCGGCAAGACCGCCGCAGGCGTGGTTGTGGGAGATGCGGACGACGAGAGCTTGGAGCAGTGGGGTCGCCTGAAGCTGCTGAAAGTGGCAATTTCGTCCGGCGAAGACGGTTCCGACACCGTGCTTAAGGCCAAGATACTCGACCGCGGCACGCAGGCGGGCGATGAGGTGCGTGAACGTGAGGTATCAGGCATGGGTAACGGCCCGATTGCCGCGTTCCTTAACGCTGTGTCAAATTTGGGTATTGAGGCTTCAGTGATGGATTACGCCGAGCACACCATGTCCGTGGGCACCGACGCAATGGCTGCTTCTTATGTGGAATGCCAAGTGGGGCAGGACGCCGAAGCACAGATTATTTGGGGCGTGGGCATCGATTCGTCAATCACCACCAGCGCGCTCAAGTCAATTATCTCGGCGATTAATCGTTCCGAGCGCTAGTTTGTCCCCGAAGAGCCGCTTGATCCCGCCGAACCTGAAGAGCTTGAAGAGCCTGATGAATCCGGTGAGTTAGATGAACCTGTCGAGCCAGCTGAACCCGCATCCTGCCCATCGCCAGAATTGGAGCTGCTATACCCTGGGCACTCGGTGCTAGATTGCGGGTCGGCTGCGCACTGTTCTTCAAGCTGTTTTTTCTGCTCTTCTTCAGCCTGCTTTTGCGCGTCTTCTTGCATTTGGGTGAGGGTTTTTGTGCTGCCGATACCCCAAGTGCCGTCTGAGCCGCCCACTTTGCCGGTGTCTTTTGCGGTGGGGAAAGTTTCGTTTTCTGTGCCGGCCAGTGCCTGCTTCATATATTCTGTGAACAAATGCACTGCAAACTCAGATCCGATATTCCATTGTCCAAACGAGGGAATTGCTTGAGGATTGCCGTTTTCGTCTGGGTACCACATGGCGAATGTGGACACTACTGAAGGCGTATACCCGCAGAAGCTCACCGCATAGCTGTTGTTGCCCGTTCCCGATTTGCCGGCGATATTGTGCCCCACGCCGCGCGCCTCGGTGGCCGAACCATATTGCACCACTCCTGTCAGCGCTTTGGTCACTAGGTTGACGTCGTTGGCTTCAAACACGCGCGTAGTGCTGGTTGGCGCTTTGTACATCTCTTGGCCTTCTGTGTTTTGCACGCTGGCCACAATATGTAATGTGGGTTTTTCGCCTTGGTTGGCAAGTGTGGCATAAGCGCGGGTCATGTCTTCCACACTTAAGGCGTTGTTGCCGAGCACAGTGTATGGTTCGGAGCCATCTAAAGAGGTGTTTTCCACTCCGGCCGTGCGCGCTGTTTCTGCGATGCGTTTTGTGCCGAGTTTGGTTTGCAAATCCAAATACACAGTGTTTAACGAAGAAGCTGTGGCCTTGTATAAATCGACATTGCCGTAGTTCACGCTGCCGAAGTTGTTCACCTTGTTGCTGATTCCGGGGAAGGTGCGCCCTGAATTGCCGTTAAACACGGTGTCAAGGCTCACGCCTTCTTGTATGGCAGCAAGCAATGCGAATGGTTTCATGGTTGAACCGACTTCGTATTGTGCTTGCGTGGCATTGTTGAGCTGCTTGGTCAGGTAATCATCTCCCGCGTATAGGGAGATAATGGAGCCGTCCTTGGGGTTGGCGCTCATCGCACCAAACTGCAAGCCGTCAGGAGCTACGCCCTGCAATCCGTTCTTCGAGGGACTGACCACTTCCTGCATGAGATCCTGTTTGGCTTTGTCGATGGTGGTAACAATTTTGTATCCGCCGGTGTCAAGATCTTCCTCAGTGAATGCTTTACTGCTCACCAGCTCGTCGCGCACCATTTGCAGCAGATAGCCATTCGACCCGCGATACACATCTTGCTGGCTGTATTCCACCGTATCGGGCATTTGCGCTTCCTTGGCTTCGTCGGTGGAAATATAGCCGTCTTCCTTCATAATGCTGATGACGCGCTTGAATCGCTTTTTGGCAATTTCTTCATTGACTGCCGGATCCCATGTGGAAGGTGAGGGGATAATGCCTGCCAGCAGTGCAGATTCAGAAACAGTTAAATCCTTGGCGTCTTTGTTGAAATAGGCTTTTGCCGCCGCTTGAATGCCATACGCGCCGCGCCCCAGATAGATGGTGTTCATGTAATTGCACAGCACTTCGCTTTTATCTTGGCTTTGCGCAATTTTGATGGCGAGAATCGCCTCGCGCGCTTTGCCTAGGTATGAGGTGGTTTCGCCTAAGTAATAGCGTTCGGCGTACTGCTGGGTGATGGTCGAACCGCCCTGGCGTGTGCCTTTGGTGATGTTGCTGATCAACGCGCGGGCAATACCTTTCAAGTCGATGCCTTTATCCTGATAGAAGGTGCGGTTTTCTGAAGCGACCACCGCGTTGCCAACATATTCAGGCAATACCGAGCACTGGATGATGTAGCGGTTTTGCTCAGAGAACGTGCCGATTTCGGTGGTGCCGTCATTGAAATATACGGTGGTGTTTTGTGCCATCGCGATTTTTTCAGGCTGGGGGATTTCCGTAGTGATATAGAGGTATGCAAACGCGCCGATACCTGCGAGCACGAGCACTCCGAAAATACCTAGTGCCCATTTCAAAACGAGATGCTTGCTCTTGCGTCCTTTGCTGTTGCGCCGGTTGCCACCATTGACGCTGTTGGCGCGGCGGTTATTGCTGCTGTGCTGTGCGGCTGAGCTACGGTTCGTCGCTGCTTTGCGATGCCTCAAGTCTGATCGCGTTGTTGTGCTCGTGGAATTGGTTGATCGCCTGCTGGATCTGGTGCTACTGGAACGAGCGGCGTTAGAGCTGGTGGTTCTTCCGCTGGAGCTGGCGGTTCTCCCACCGCGACGAGTTTGTGAAACCATGCTTTCCACCGTAATCACATGGCATGAGAAAACCTTGGCTTTTCTGCTGTAAACGAGCGAAAAGGCCGAGGTTTTTCGTCAAATCCACACAAACGCGCTGTTTTATGCAATGCATTCACAACCTTGCACTGCAACAACCATGCATCGCATTCACAGTCACGTGCCGTATCCCCACCATGTCTAACCACTGCACAGTGCATGTCTGTGCATGCCTACTTGCTCAGCAGAGGGGCGACTTGGTTTTCGTAGGCACTCAGGGCGGTATCAATCACATTGTGCATGTCGTAATACTTGTAGGTGCCCAAGCGTCCGCCGAACACGGTGTTTGCCTCGTCGCCGGCCAGCTGCTCGTATTGCGCATACAGCTCCTTGTCGGCGGCGGTGTTCACTGGGTAATACGGCTCGTCGCCACGCTCGGCGAAACGGCTGTATTCCTCCCACACCACTGTCTTGTTCGGGTTCTGGCTTTCGGCACGCTCGGGGTTGAAGTTCTTGAATTCGATGGCGCGCGTGTAGGGCACATCGGCATCGGAATAGTTCATCACTGGGCAGCCGAAGTGGTCGCCCTCGTCGTACCGAACCTCCTTGAAGTCCACGGTGCGCCACTTCAAGTCACCTAAACGATAGTCGAAATAACGGTCGATCGGGCCGGTGTAAACCACCGGCACACCCGCGTCCTTGAGCGCCTCCTTGTTATACGGCTGCGAAGCGTCAAAAAAGTCGGTGTTAAGGCTCACGCTGATGCGCGGGTCGTCGATCATGCGCTCCATCCACGTGGTGTAGCCGTCCGCAGGTAAGCCTTCCCACGTGTCGTAGAAATAGCGGTTGTCGTAATTGAAACGTACCGGCAGACGGTTGATAATGCCGGCCGGCAGCTCGCTTGGGTCGGTCTGCCACTGCTTGCCCGTGTAATTCTTGATAAATGCTTCATACAACGGGCGGCCAATCAGCGAAATGCCCTTGTCGTTGAGGTTGGTCGGGTCGCTGCCGGCCAGTTCGCCGGCCTGCTCGTCGATAAGTGCCTTGGCTTCGGCGGGCGTGTAGTGCGCGCCGAAGAACTGGTTGATGGTGCCCAGGTTGATCGGCAGCGGGTAGACCACGCCGTCATGCGTGGCGTACACGCGGTGCACATAGTTTGTGAATGAGGTGAAGCGGTTGACGTAATCCCACACGCGCTTGTTGGACGTGTGGAACAGGTGGGCACCGTACTTGTGGATTTCCGCCCCGGTCTCTTCGTCCATATAGGAGTAGGCGTTGCCGCCGATATGGTCGCGCACGTCGATGATCTGGACGCGCACCCCCAAATGCTCCACCGCCTGCTGAGCCACAGTCAGGCCAAACAGACCAGCCCCCACAATCACCAAATCCGGATATTCCGCTTGCGTCATATTCAAAACCTTTCACCGCGCATGTTCGTTTGTTCTCCCGCCCATCCTACAGCAACCCAGCTGTTTTGCCTTGGTTCGGCCTTAGTTTTGCTTTGATTCGGCTTTGTTTGCTTTTTGCTACAGGCCAAAACTTGCAGCATTGTTGCCGTATTTATTGCGTACTGCGTCCATAACAGCTTCGGCAGTGCGCAAACGGCTTGATATTGTGCTCTCGTCAGCGCGATCAACTTCTTCCAGCAAATCAGCCAACGAGGGTTGCAGGGCAGTCGAAGCCGCTTCACTCAAAGAACTAACACTCATACCAACCAGTCGAATACGTTTAGGCAATGGCGCCTGCCTGTCTACATCCGCGTCCATATCAAGCATAGAGTGCAATAGTTTTACGCACATTGGATACAGCGCACTCGCCGCATCCATAGGGCGTTCCAGCGTGTGCGAACGTGTGCGATAGCTGAGGTCAGCAAAGCGCAGCTTCACTGTCACCGTGCGTGCCATCATGCCGCGTCGCCGCAGCGATTGCGCCACTTCATTGCACTCTTTGTGTAAACGCTGAAGAATGGCAGTCTGATTTGTGGTGTCTTCAATCAGCGTTTCTTCAGATCCGATAGATTTCTCTACGCGCGTTGGGGTGACAGCTCGTTCATCCAGCCCTTGTGCAGCAAGCCACAGGTTGTGTGCGGCGGCGGGCGAATTGGTGACTTGCACTAATTGCGGCTCGTCCAATTGCGCTAAGTCAGTTACAGAATTGATGCCCCACGCATTAAGCCTCTTCTCTAAGCTCGGGCCAATTCCAGGAATGGCGCGCAACGGCATCATTTGCACAAACTGAGCCTGCCGAGCTTTTGGAATCAGTAGCATGCCGTTCGGCTTGGCATTCGTCGAAGCAATTTTCGCCACCAGCTTGTTTGACGCGATGCCTACCGAGCAGGTCACGTTGAAACGTTTTGCAACTTCGCGGCGAATCCATGCCCCGATAGCGCTTGGGGTTTTCCAGCGCAACAGCGCGCTGGATACATTGATATATCCTTCGTCAACCGACACTTGTTCCACTTGGTCGGTGACAGCATGGAAGATGTCAGTCATGATGGCTTGTGAAATAGCCTGATAATAAGGCATATCCACTGGCAGGAAGACTGCTGTGGGGCATAGTTGCCGCGCACGAGCTGTGGGCATGGCCGAGTTGATGCCGAACGCCCGCGCCTCGTAGCTTGCTGCAGACACCACCGAGCGTGCCCCCACGCCAATCACCACTGGCTTGCCTTTTAGCTCTGGGCGGCGCGCCACTTCCAGCGAGGCGTAGAAGGCGTCCATATCGATATGCAGCACCGTGCAGCCTGTTTCGTCGTGCCCCCAATCGCGCTTGGCGGCCTGAAGTCTCGGTGCTGTGCTCACCCCTCCATTCTATTCCTCTCCCCCCGTCGTTGCCGGTTCTGCTTGTTCCTTGGCGACATCGGCATGTTCTTCTATCAGAGCGGCATCAATGCCGACTCGTTCGTGTCGAACGAAAAGGAAGACATGCTGTTGGGTATCTTTTTCGAGAACTTCGTTGCCAACGGAACAATGCCAAACCTGCTATTGGCAGTCGACTTGAAGAGGCGCTGAAAGTTTACGCCGCAAGCTGCTTTTTGCGTGTCTGACTTTTTGAACTGTATGAAAGGCCGGCCCCCCTACGCTCCGCCTTGGAATTGCAGCTGGCGCCAAGCTTCGTAGATGGCGATGGAGGCGCAGTTGGTGAGGTTCAGCGAACGCAAGCTCGGGCGCATAGGCAGACGCACCTGCTCGGCCACGTGCGGCCCGCCCATGATGTCCATCGGATCGGGGATATTGCCCGGCTCGGGGCCGAACAGCAGAATGTCGGTGGGGCGGTATTCCACGTCCGTATAAAGCTTCGTGGCTTGCGCGGTGAATGCGATGATGCGCGAATCTGGCATCGATTCCACCAGATTCTCGAAGTTCGGATGCAACACCACATGCGCCATATCGTGATAATCAAGACCGGCGCGGCGCAGCTTGGTGTCGCGCAGATTGAACCCCAACGGCTCCACCAAATGCAGAATCGTGCCCGTCACCGCGCACAAGCGAATCGCCGAACCGGTGTTGCCGGGAATGCGTGGGGAGTAATAGCACAAATGTGGCGTGGAGGTTTCGGCCTTGGCTGCCTCTTCAGCGGAAAGCATGGCATCCACCACCGAAATCGGGTTGCCGTGCGCGTCCGTCACCAGCTCGTCCGGCCCGTAGTTCGACTTGCGGTAGCCATATTCGAACATCTTCTCGACTTGCGCTTCAGGATTTGTTTCGGGGTTCGCTTCAGTGCTCTCTTCAGGGTTCATCGCATCGTTCGTCACAGCTGCTAAGAATAAGAATGATGAACGACAGTGAAGCGGATGACGGCGTGGCTTTGACACTCGCCGCGTGGTGGGAGACGAACGCGCGCGATTTGCCGTGGCGCTTCGGGCGCGCCACGCCGTGGGGCGTGCTGGTTTCCGAGGTGATGAGCCAGCAGACGCAGATGAGCCGCGTGGTGCCGTATTGGACGGCGTGGATGGCCAAGTGGCCTGACGCGCGTGCGCTCGCCGATGCTCCCAAGGCCGAGGTGATCACCGCGTGGGGGCGGCTGGGCTATCCGCGGCGTGCATTGCGTTTGCAGGAGTGCGCGCAGGTGGTGACGATGCGCTATGACAACAAGTTGCCGCACACGTATGACGAGCTGGTTGCGTTGCCGGGCGTGGGTGACTATACCGCCAGCGCGGTGTTGAGTTTCGCGTATGGGCGGCGTGCCGCCGTGATTGACACGAATATTCGACGAGTGCTGTCGCGCGTGTTTCGTGGGCAGGAGTCGCTGGGTGGCTCGGCCAGCCCGCTGGAGCGCGAGATGGCATGGCGCCTGTTGCCTCAGGATTCGCCGCGCCGGGCGAGGGGCGAGGTTGCGCCTTCGGTGATGTGGAATCAGTCGGTGATGGAGCTGGGTGCGCTGGTGTGCACGGCGAAGTCGCCGCTGTGCAGGCAATGCCCGTTGGTGCAGCGGTGCGTGTTTTTCCAGGCCGGTTGCCCCGAGCTGGGTCAGCGGCGCACCAGGCCACGCCAGCGCTTCCAAGGCACCGACCGTCAGGTGCGCGGGCTGGTGCTGGGCGCGCTGCGCGAGCTGCCCGCGGGGGAGACGCTAAGCCGCGAGCGTGTCGAAGGGCTTTGGGAAGACCTCGCCCAGCTCATTTCTTGCATCGCCTCGCTTGATGACGATGGCCTGATCGAAATCCTGCCCAACGGCTCGCTGCGCTTGCCGCAATAAGGCTTTTCTGCTTGCGTTGGGCAAGTGTCCTGTTGGGTATTCCGTGTGATAAACAGTGCGGCGCACTGTTTGTTAGGTAGACTGAAAGCGTTATGACACAGGGCACACACAACGGCAAACGCAACGGCAAACGCAAGCAGAAAGTCAGCAAACGGCAGCAGGCAGTCTACCGCCGTCGTCGCATTGTGGCGGGCATTGTCTTGTTGTTGGTGCTTGCATTGACAGTGTTCTGCGCGTACAGCATTGTTCGCGGTGCAGGTGCAATCGGCTCGGCAATCGAGCGCGCGACAGTGAGCCATGCGTCGTTAAATCGCAGTTCCACCCCTGAACCAGAGCGCACTACAGGCGTTGTTGGTTGCACTGCTAAAAATACCAAGCTGGAGTTGAGTGCGGCCTCTGCTGTGGTTGCTGTGGGTGGCTCATTAGAGTGGACGGAAACGATTGTGCATGAAGGTGATGATTCCTGCTTGATTAACGATTCTGATTCCTCGGTGGTGCTCACCATCACGTCGGGTGATGAAACAGTTTGGCGTTCTGACATGTGCCCTGTGGATGGCACGCAGCTGCTTATGGCTAACGGTGACAGGAAGGTTCGCACGGTGACATGGAATGCGAACCGCACGAGTTCTGAATGCGCAGACGACGCCAGCTTGCCCAAGGTGGACAGAGGAACATACGTTGCTCGCTTGAGTCTAAAAAGTGACTCTAAAGCTCAAAGCGCTCCCGTTACCTTCGAAGTGCAATAAAACCAGCGCGCGCCACGCAACTCGCTAAGGGGGGGCACTTTGTCTGGGGGGGGGGTAGACCTAGAAGCTGATACTATGCAGCTCCCATGGTCAATATTCGCAAGGGGAGCACGTTTTGCGAGTGAAGTGAGGAAAATATGCGTATGGACGGCAAGTGGGTAAGGGCTGTTGTTCGGGGGTGTGCCGCATCGGCTGTTGTAGTGGCAAAGTCAGTTGCCGTAGTGACAGCCCTGATGGCAATGGTTGGCGCCTCGTTGCTTGGCATCGGTGGGCTGGGTGCGAATACTGCTCAGGCTGATGAGGTTGCGCTTCCTGAGTATGACATGAGCAACACAAAAGTGCCGAGCCAATATAATCGCTTCAAGTTCAACACGGACTCTGGCATAACAGAAAAGCAAATTGTTGATATAACGGGGTTCACGCTTGAAAAGAGAAGCTATGGCAATTACTGGGTGCCGAGCTACAAAGGTGCGAATTTAACACTGCAGCATGTTGGTCAGTGGACTGATGCTAATGGCGATAAGCAGTGGATCAATGCCAAGCTCACCATCAATGATTACACGCAATACATGGGAATCCAGTATCAGAGTTCGGCAGTTTTTCTCTCGTACACAGATCTGTCCACAACAGAGCGGTTTTTAGACGTGACGATTGACTTCCTTTTGGATGACGGTTCTCATCCAGATGGGGATTTCAGAGGTGTAACCGGTTTTACCGATTTGGAGGTCGCTGGTGCTGGCGGCTATGAGGGCGTTGAGTTGGTGTCTGGCTTTGACAGTGCATACGTTCGTGGGGATGCACATCTGGTGAAGTATGGCACCAATGCTTGGAGAGGCGCGCTCCATGTGAACAATAGCACCATTGGTACAACGCATGGCCAGCAGCACTATGTGGGGGCGGCGTTCTCAAGTTCCTCTATTCGCTTGAAGTACATCAATTGTGTTGATAATGGCTTCCGCACCAGCTTTTTCCCTGCGCCCGTGTCTATGGACAGCTGGTCGGTGGCTGTGTCGAAAACTGCAGACAAGAGTGTGGTGCCGGTTGGTGGAGAAATCACTTATACAGTGACTGCAAGGAATACGGGAACTGCTGCCGCGCCGAAGCAGTCCATATTTAGTGAACTGGGTGACAACCTTGAGCTTCTGAACGCGTCGGATGATGGCATATTGCAAGACGGCAAGGTTGTGTGGTCAAATGTGCAGATTCCTGCCAATGGCGAGAAAAGCTTTACGATTAAGGCAAAAGTTCTTCCATCTGCTGGAGAGCAGGTGACAAACACGGCGACAACATGTGATTACGACGGTTGCGTGCCGCCGACGTGTGCAGGCGGTTCTTGCATGGTGACGACGACAGTGACGCGCCCGCAGTTGGCAGTGTCAGTGAAGGCAGACAAGCCGCAGGCAAAAGCTGGCGACAAGATTGTCTATACCGTGGCTGCAACGAATACGGGGCAGGCGGCAGCAACAGATGTGCGTGTGGTGGACACGCTGAGCGAGGGGCTTGTGTATGTGAGTTCGACCGCTGACGGTGTGTATGAGAGCAAAAATCGCACGGTTACATGGTCGGATATGACGTTGGAGCCTGATGAATCGAAGACGCTTACGGTTACTGCAAAGGTTTCTGCTTCTGCGAAGGGGCAGATAGCCAACACGGCGGCTGTGCAGGATTCGACCATGGGCAGCGGGCTGTCTGTAACTGATGAAGTGGTGAGTGAAGCGATTGAACATCAGGGCGATAATGCTGATAAGAATGACAGTGGCAATTCTGGCAATAGTTCGGCTGATAGTAATTCCGGTGGCAGCAGTTCAGATGGCGGTAATTCCGATAGTTCCGATAGCAATTCCGGCAATACTGCTGATTCTGGCGCAGATGATGGCGGTTCTTCCAGCACGGACGGAGTGATTTCTGGCGGTGACTTGGGGGGCAATGGCGCAGCTAACAATACTGCTTCTGATGGCGGTTCTTCTGCTAACAAGGCGGAAACGAGCGGGCATCTGGCTGCCAAGCAAAACAACCTAGGTTTAGCTTCCACTGGAGCTCCCGTGTTGTCTGTCCTGCTCGCCATAGCCTTCCTTATAGGTGTCACCATGCTGCTTCATGGCATGATCATTCGACTACGTGATTAAAGCTCCGCTTGAGGCGACAAAGGGATATAGACCTCGCGCTCAGAGTGACGAGAGCGGTGTGCTCGGTTGTGGTGGTGTAGTGTGAGGTCTTATGAGCGATAGCGATTGGCAGAAGACAACTATTGACGCGGCTCAGGCTGCGGAACATCCCGAAACCGCCGAGGCCGTGGCCAAAATCAAAGCATTGCGCCAGTCCATCGACAATATCGATTCGGCGGTTATCGCGCTGCTGGCCGAGCGATTCAAGGCCACTTCACAGGTGGGTGTGCTCAAAGCCGGTGCAGGGTTTGCTCCCGAAGATGTTAAGCGCGAAGAATATCAGATTGAGCGTTTGCGCCGCATTGCCACCGACGCAGGGCTTGACACCGACATTGCGGAAATGTATCGCGAATTTGTGGTCACTGAAGCGAAGAAACGTCACCAGCGCATTGCTGACGCTGGCGGAGACCCCGGCGTCCTTGATGTTTTTGCGTAAGAGTATTCGTTGCTGTGTTATTTCGCAGCAGAACGAACGTAAGTGAGCGTAGTCGAGAAAACTGCGCGCGCCCCCATACTTGCCGTTGCCGGTCAAATCGCCCGCTTTGCGTACACTGGGCAATCATGGCTGAAGTTGTTGAAAACACTGAGAACGAAGCGGGTGAAGCCGCGCCCCGAATGACCACCATCGAACGCGCCGAAATGCTGCTCAAACAGGACGCCGCCATCGCCGAGCGCATTAAAGGTGGTGCCACGCTGGAGGAGGCGATTGACCCCTCCAACAAGGAGTTCGGCCCGCAGGCTCACCCCGAACAAGTGCAGATGCGCGTGGCTAAGCGCGCCCTGATGCTCGATAACGGCCTCAACCCCTACCCAGTGCATCTTGACGTGACCGACACCATCGAAGCCGTGCGCGCCAAATATGACGGCAAACTTGAAGCAGGCGCAGAAACTGAAGACATAGTAGCCATTGCCGGTCGCGTGCTGTTCATCCGCAACGCCGGAGGCCTCAACTTCGTGCAACTCGCCGCGGGCGACGGCACCAAAATCCAAGGCATGATCTCCAAGAAGGAAATCGGCGTCGATTCACTCAAGCAGTTCAAGCAGCTGGTCGACCTGGGCGATCACCTTTATCTCAAAGGTCGCATTATTTCTTCTAAGACGGGCGAACTGTCTATATTTACCACCGAATGGGCGATTGCAGCCAAGGCGCTGCAGCCGTTACCCGCCCTGCACAAGGAACTCAACGACGACACTCGCACCCGCAAGCCTTACATTGGCATGATTGCCGACGAGAACATCGCCAATATGGTTCGCAACCGTTCCAAGGCTGTCGCCTCGCTGCGCCGCACCTTTGACAACCACGACTTCCTCGAGGTTGAAACCCCGATGCTGCAAACCGTGCACGGAGGCGCCGCCGCTCGCCCGTTCACCACGCATATGAACGCCTTCGACCTCGACCTCTACCTGCGTATCGCGCCGGAACTGTTCCTGAAGCGCTGCTTGGTCGGTGGCATCGACCGCGTGTTCGAAATCAACCGCGACTTCCGCAATGAAGGCGTTGACGCCACGCATGCGCCCGAGTTCACGATGGTCGAGGCCTATCAGGCTTACGGCACTTACGACACCATCGGCCAGCTGGTCAAGGAACTCGTGCAGCAGACCGCCATGGATGTTTTCGGCTCGCACAAGGTCACACTGCTCGACGGCACTGAATACGACTTCGGCGGCGAGTGGAAGTCGATCAGCATGTACGATTCGCTTTCTGAAGCGTTGGGTGAACAGATCGTGCCGAACGGCGGGCCGGACAACCCCGGTACCTCCGTCGAACGCCTGGGCGCAATCGCCGACAAGCTCGGTGTTGAGCGCGACGACGTGGAGAACCACGGCAAACTCGTCGAGCACCTGTGGGAGCACTTCTACGAAGACAAGCTCTATGAGCCGACCTTCGTGCGCGATTTCCCTGTCGAAACCTCCCCGTTGGTCAAAGGCCACCGCTCCAAGCCCGGCGTGGTGGAGAAGTGGGATCTGTATGTGCGCGGCTTCGAGCTGGCCACTGGCTATTCCGAGCTCAACGACCCTGTGGTGCAGCGCGAGCGTTTCGTCGCCCAAGCTAAGGCTGCGCTTGCCGGCGACGAAGAGGCGTGCGACATTGACGAGGATTTCCTCGAAGCGCTCGGTGTGGGCATGCCTCCCGCCGGCGGCATGGGCATGGGCATCGACCGCCTGCTGATCGCCCTCACTGGTGCCACGATTCGAGAAACCATCACGTTCCCGCTGGTCAAGCCGCTGGCGGCCTGAGCGCCTTATCTGGGGAACGGTAATTCCCTTTGCTTGCGCTCGATGCGTTGCGTATAGTGAGCCAGCATGGGGATTACAACTTGGATTCGTGGCGCTCGTCCTAAAACATTACCGCTGAGTTTGGCGCCAGTGTGCATTGGCGCCGCGCTGTCGCAGTCGGTGATTGCTGCAACCTCGGTTGGCTGGTACGTCGTGGTATCGCTGCTGTGCGTCTGTGTGGCGCTGTTTGTGCAGATTGCCACAAATTTCGCTAACGACTATTCAGACGGCATTCGCGGTACTGACGAAGGGCGGGATGTACGAGATGCGAGGCAGCCCGAGGGCAAGAGCCCTGCGCGTTTGGTGGCTTCCGGCATTCCGCCCAAGCAGGTGTTGACCGCAGCCGGAATTAGCGCGCTGCTTGCTTGTATCTGCGGGTTACTGGTCGTTGCGCTCACCGGCTATTGGTGGCTTATTGGTGTGGGTTTCGCGTGTCTTGCTGCCGGTTGGTTCTATGTGGGAGGCAAACATCCTTACGGCTATCACTACATGGGTGAGCCGTTCGTGTTTGTCTTCTTTGGTCTAGTTGCCACCTGCGGTACCATGTATGCCCTGAGCGGCACGGTGCTCCTCAGCGGCTTGTGGGGTGGCACGGCGGCGGGTCTGATGGCCGTGGTGGTGCTGTGCGTTAATAACCTGCGTGATCTCGAAAGCGATATGAAACACGGCAAACACACGTGGATGGGGTTTATGGGTCGGACGGTTGGATCTTGGTTCACGCTCGCGCTGCTGCTTGCCGCGCCCGCCTTGGCGACGCTGTATTGCCATCTGCTCTACCCGACCCAGTGGGCGGGTGAGCTTAATGGCATCGGCGAAGAAGGCATTGCGCAGAATGTGCAGCTTGGCACTCTTACGATGGTGGTGTTTGCCATATTATGGTCGCTGTGTCTGGCTGCGGCTGTCGCAGTGCGCCGCAAAAAATACAGAAGCGCATTCTCTTTATGTGTATTGAGTACGCTCGCTCTTGCCGCTGCTTTCGCCTGTGCCGCCGTTTTGGTGTAGCCAAGCGCTAGACTGGCAATCATGACTTACAAACTAATACTGCTCCGCCACGGGCAGAGCGCATGGAACAAAACCAATCAGTTCACCGGCTGGGTCGATGTCCCGCTGACCGAGCAGGGTGTCGAGGAAGCCAAGAATGGTGGCCGCCTGCTCAAGGAGAAGAATGTCCTGCCGGACATTGTCTTCACTTCGATGCTGCGCCG
>CAVFKU010000018.1:22594-26121 GCA_963623245.1 Parabacteroides merdae | reverse complement strand
GGCGTTTCTTGATGATGTGAAGAGCGAACTCGCCGAGTTGCAGGACGACAAGATGGATGCTCGCAAGGCGCAGGTCACCGCCATGATCCGTTTCGCCGGAGGGTTCATGAAGAACCCCCAGAAGCAGATTGTCATGCTCGCCACCTTCGATTCACTGCCGTCCGCCGAATGGTTGAAGACCAATATCGAGGAACTCTATAGTCTCGAAGCCCAACTCGTCACATCCACCCGCTCCACCCCAAAAGGGGCGCATCAATACCACGTTGTCAAAGTTGAGCGCGGTGCGGTGAACTTGGCTGTGGCTACTGGGCTTATCGATCGCAACAGGGCGGTGCGCGGTTTGCCTGCCAAGATCGTGCAGGGCAAGATTGCTCAGGTGCGTGCTGCATGGCGTGGTGCTTTTTTAGCCAAGGGCATTCTCTCTGATCTCGGCAAGAATCCGTATATGGAAATCATCTGTCCTTGCAATGAGGCAGCTATGGCGCTTTCTGGGCTTGCGCGTCGCCTCGGCATCACCGCTAGGCCGCGTCAGCTGAGCAAGTCCTTCCGTGTCACGCTCACCGATCCTGATTCTATCGAGCGCATGCTCAATTCTATGGGCGCGGTGCATTCTGCTCGTGATTGGACCGGTAAGCGCTCTGATGGTGAAATCCGTTCCAAAGTTAACCGTCTAGCTAATTTTGATGACGCGAACATGCGCAGGAGTGCGAAGGCCGCCGCGGAGGCGTGCGACAAGGTTCGTCAGGCGTTCGAGCTGTTCGAGCAGGCTGGGGTGGATGTGCCGGACAACTTGCTCGTTGCGGGGCGTTTGCGTCTTGAGCATGGCGATGCCAGCTTGGAGGAGTTGGGGCGTATTGCTCAGCCTCCGATCTCCAAGGATGCTATCGCTGGTCGTATTCGCCGCTTGCTTCAGCTCGCGGACAAAACCGCACGCTCTATCGCCTGACACGTCGCCCTGTCTTTCATTATTCCAAGCGGAAATGCCCGCGTCTGATGTCATTCCAAGCTGCCTCACCCCTTGCTATTCCGAGCGGAGCGGAGTTGAGGAATCGTTAGTGGTGTGACGCAACCGCTCGCACTCTGGGCACTCTCCACTGTGTCGGGGCTGTTGTATGATGCGAAGTGGCATAAATTCGTTACTTTGCCGTATGAGCGGCTAGGAAAGGATACACATGAAGACACTGAAGGATCTTGGCGATCTTAAGGGCAAGCGCGTTCTGGTGCGCGCCGATTTCAACGTCCCGCTGGACGGCACCACGATTACCGACGACGGTCGCATCAAAGCCGCTCTGCCGACCATCACGGCGTTGCGCGAGGAAGGCGCGAAGGTCATTGTGATGGCCCATCTTGGCCGCCCCAAGGGCCAGGTCGTGCCCGAGCTGTCGTTGGCGCCGGCCGCCGCGCGTCTGGGCGAGCTGCTGGGCGTCGATGTGCCGCTGGCCGCCGACACGTATGGCGAAGGCGCCCAGGCCAAGGTTGCCGCGATGAACGACGGTGATGTCGTGTTGCTCGAGAACGTGCGTTTCAACCCCGAGGAAACCAGCAAGGACGCCGCCGAGCGTGCCGCCTACGCCAAGAAGATCGCCGCGTTGGGTGATGCTTTCGTCTCCGACGGTTTCGGTGTGGTGCACCGCGCCCAGGGTTCCAACTACGATGTGGCCGCCGATTTGCCGGCTGCCGCCGGTCTGCTGGTCGAGAAGGAAGTCACCGCGCTGTCCAAGGCCACTGTGAATCCGCAGCGTCCGCTCACCGTCGTGCTCGGCGGTTCCAAGGTGTCTGACAAGCTTGGCGTCATCGAGAACCTGCTCGACAAGGCCGACCGTCTCGTCATCGGCGGCGGCATGGTCTACACCTTCCTCAAGGCCAAGGGGCTTGAGGTCGGCACCTCCCTGCTGGAAGAAGATCAGGTCGAAACCGTCAAGGGCTATATCGAGCGCGCCGAGAAGAACGGCGTCGAACTCGTCCTGCCCACCGACATCGTCGTGAACCCTGTCTTCCCTCAGTCCGACGTGGATATCGCTCCCGAGGTCGTGTCTGCGCAAGCCATCCCGGCCGGCAAGATGGGTCTTGACATCGGCCCGGATTCCCAGAAACTCTTCCGCGACAAGATCGTGGATTCCAAGACCGTCGTGTGGAACGGCCCAATGGGTGTGTTTGAGGTGTCGGCCTTCGCGTCCGGCACCGAGGCCGTGGCACAAGGCTTGGTCGACGCCACCGCGGCCGGCGCATTCACCATCGTCGGTGGCGGCGATTCCGCCTCCGCCGTGCGCAACCTCGGCTTCCCGGAAGATGGCTTCTCGCACATCTCCACCGGCGGCGGCGCCTCCCTTGAGTTCCTTGAGGGCAAGGAACTTCCCGGCCTGAAGGTGCTTGACTGATTCATAGTGCGCATGTGATGTCATCCCGGGCGTTTCAAGGCAAGATATTTGCCTGTCCGGGATGACATTCGTTTGTGAAGCGAAAGGATTGCTATGGCAACGACACGCAAGCCGCTGGTGGCCGGCAACTGGAAGATGAACTTCGATCATCTTGAGGCCACCTATTTCGTTCAGAAACTCGCGTGGCTGCTGCGTGACGCCCATTTCGACTTCCGCACCTGCGAGGTCGCGCTGTTTCCTTCCTTCACTTCACTGCGTAGCGTGCAGGTGCTGGTTCAGGCCGACAAGCTCAACGTCGCCTATGGCGCCCAATCCGTATCCGTCACCAATCAGGGCGCGTTCACCGGCGACATCTCGGCCGATATGATCGCGCAACTGGGGTGCTCCTACGTCATCATCGGGCATTCCGAGCGGCGCAAATACCACCCAGAGGACGACGCCAACATCGTCGATCAGGTGCGTGCGGTGTTCGCGGCGGGGATGCGTCCTATCCTGTGCGTGGGGGAGAGTTTCGAGGAACGCCGGCAGGGCATCGAACTTGATTTTGCTGTTGGACAGGTGTGTGATGTCACCAGGGATCTCAACGAGGACGAGGCCGCCAAGCTGATTGTCGCCTACGAGCCCGTGTGGGCCATCGGCACCGGCATGGTCGCCACCCCCCAATCGGCACAGGATGCGGCTCAGGCGATTCGTGCGAATCTCGCGGCGACGTTCAGCACCAAGGTCGCCGATCAGGTGCGCATTCTGTATGGCGGTTCAGTCAGCTCGAAGAACGCCGCCGAACTCATCACAGAGCCGGATGTGGATGGTTTTCTCGTCGGCGGCGCTTCGCTGGAAGCCGAGGAATTCGCGCGCATCTGCCGTCTTGCCGCCAAAAGCGCGAGATAAATATTTCGTGTCGTTTCGTCACGATGCCCAATTTGTTCGAGGTGATGCGCTATGCTAGAGCGCAGTTGGATAGAAAAGCCGGAGGTAACACCTGTGACCGCTGTAAAGATCACTCTTGAAATCGTTGTTGTTCTGCTGAGCTGCTTGCTGACGCTGCTCATTCTCATGCACAAAGGCAAGGGTGGCGGCCTGTCCGATATGTTCGGTGGCGGCCTGACCCAAAACGCCGGCACTTCGGGTGTTGCCGAGAAGAACTTGATC
>CAVFKU010000018.1:0-22584 GCA_963623245.1 Parabacteroides merdae | reverse complement strand
AGAACTTGAACCGCTGGACGGTCGGCATTGCTTTGCTGTGGGTGGCAATCATCATCGCCCTCGGGCTGCTTACCAAGTTCAGCCTTATCTGATCGGTCAGTTCAAATCGTTCAAACGTTTTCTTAGCCCATGAGCTGCACAAGCGCTCATGGGCTTCTTGTTGCATTGTCGCGCATACTTTGAACTCGTATTGAACTAGTGTTACTCTATGAACCAATGTTCAATATTGTTTTGAACTTTTGTCTGGAGTTGCTGAGATGAATACGAATGCTGAACGGTTTGCCGCCCGCTTGCGCAAAGCAATGGACGATAAGGGATTGAAGCAGATCGATCTGGTGCGCGCTGCTGAGCAATCTGGTGTGAAGATGGGCAAAAGCCATGTCAGCCAATACGTTTCCGGCAAGACGATGCCGCGCGAGGATATACTCGATTTCCTCGCAAGCGAGCTGGCTGTGACGCCAATCTGGCTGAAAGGCGCATCAGAGACCGCGGCCAAACAACGCACGCAGACGCACATGACACCTGAAATTGAACTTCACGATACTCAATCATCCCAAGAGGCTCCCATGAGATCATTCTGCAAATCACACAAGCTCGATAACGTGCTGTATGACGTGCGCGGCCCTGTCGCCGACGAGGCGATGCGCATGGAGGCCTCCGGCACCCACATCCTCAAGCTCAATATCGGCAACCCGGCGCCGTTCGGCTTCCGCACGCCCGACGAAGTGGTGTACGACATGGCCCAACAGCTGCCCGACACCGAGGGCTATTCACCCTCCAAAGGCCTGTTTTCTGCGCGCAAGGCCATCATGCAATACGCGCAGCTGAAGAACATTCCCAACGTCAGCATCGACGACATCTACACCGGCAACGGCGTGAGCGAGCTGATCAACCTGTCAATGTCCGCACTGCTCAACGACGGCGACGAAGTGCTGGTGCCCACGCCGGATTACCCGCTGTGGACGGCGTGCGTGAACCTGGCTGGCGGCACGGCGGTGCATTACCTGTGCGACGAGCAGAGCGAATGGTATCCCGACCTTGACGACATGCGCTCCAAAATCACCGGCAAAACCAAAGCCATCGTCATTATCAACCCGAACAATCCCACCGGCGCGCTGTATCCGAAAGCAGTGCTTGAGCAAATTGTCGAAATCGCCCGCGAACATCAGCTCATCATCTTCTCCGACGAAATCTATGACCGCCTCGTCATGGACGGGCTGGAACACATCTCCATCGCCTCGCTGGCGCCCGACCTGTTCTGCGTGACCTATTCCGGCCTGTCGAAATCTCACATGATCGCAGGGTGGCGCGTCGGCTGGATGGTCTTGAGCGGCAACAAGCGCGCCGCCAAGGATTACGTCGAAGGGGTGAATATGCTGGCCAATATGCGCATGTGCTCGAATGTGCCGGCACAGTCCATCGTGCAGACCGCATTGGGTGGACATCAAAGCGTGAAGGACTATGTGGGCCCTGGCGGGCGCGTGTGCGAGCAGCGTAATCTGGTCTATGATCTACTCAATGAGATTGATGGCATCACCGCCGTCAAGCCGAAGGCCGCTTTTTACATCTTCCCGAAGTTGGACGTGAAGAAGTTCAACATCCATTCCGACGAACGGTTCGCGCTCGACCTGTTGCACGACAAGCGCATCCTGATCAGTCATGGCGGCGCGTTCAACTGGGGCGAGCCCGACCATTTCCGCGTGGTCTATCTACCCGCCTTGGATATGTTGCGAGACACCATCGGCGAGCTGTCGGACTTCCTGTCCACCTACCGCCAGTCCTAACCCGTCCTTCGTTATTTCGACCGAGGCGATAGCCGGGCGGGGAAATCTTTGGGTGAGGTGAAAATTAGACAAAAGTGGGGCGGGGTGTCTAAGGGGAGATAGGCAGAGCGAGCGAGTTTGCCTAATTGCTTGAAATTCCAGGGAAGACACGCCGCATGTGCAGAAAAATAGGGGGGGGGTAGGCGTACGCTCAGAGCCAAGAATGATCCATTTGGGAAGTAAGTCCTCCTTGCTTCTGCTGTGAGAAAAGAGAAAGACATGCGTTCTTTGCGTTCGGTGCACTCCGTGTTGACGGCGGTGTGTGCTGCGGCCGCTATGGTGGCGGCCGTTCTCGTCTGCCCCCCCTGTAGCCTCCGCTGACGGCGACACCCCGTTCTATATGGGGGGTGTCTGCGTATGCATACGGACAGAAGCAGTCTTTTGGTGGGAGCTATACTTACCGTAATGACACCAGCGAGAGTCAAAAAGTTCGCTGGGAGTGCGTGACACGCGCATACTCCGACTCTTGGTCGGCGCAAGTGCCACCGTTGTATGTGGCTCCCGGTGTTTCCAGTGTTTCTTATCCCACGGGTTCTGCTTCCAGTGCCCTTACTGCCACTAAAGGTTCGGATGGCAAATGGTATATCAATGCTCGTACGTATACCAACCACATCTGCGAAAAGCCTTCCCACCTGATTGGTGTTCAATGGTCTGACGTGTCAGTTACCATCACCCAATCCGTTCCAGTGACGGTGCAGAATCATTATTACGAGCTTGAGGCCTCCTCGTCGTCGGTGACGTTTGATGCTGCTTTCTCCTCGGTTGAGCAGGACGACAAGTTGGGTTTGTTGTCTTTGCTGGGCTTGACGTTGAAGGATTGGAATAATCCGGTTAGCGCGGCGAGTAGTGCGAGTGCGGTGAGCGTTGCAAGCGTGACAAATGATGTGATGATAGCGAATGATGTGAGGGCGTCATCGTCGCCTGATTCGGATTTGAGTTTCACCATCACGCAGGATGGCGTGGATAAGTCCGATGATTTTTATGCGGGCAAACTAGGTAATTATCAGGTGTCGGCCTCGGTGGTGAGCAGTTCCGATCCTGAGGATACGCCGCGTGGCAGGAGCGCTGAGTCCGGGCAGCTGTCGGTGCGTGTCATGAACTCGGTCGAGGAAGCAAAGGCTGAGATTGAGGCGAAGCGAGCTGACGTGAAGAACAAGCTGGCGTCGCCGAATCTGCCTGATGTGACCGATGCTCAGCGTGATGCCTTGCTTAAGAAGGCCGATGACGAGGCCGAGAAGGCGGTGAAGAACATTGAAGCTGCAAGTAGTACTGCAGAGGTCACCACGGCAAAAACCGATGGGATTGCAGCGTTGGAGAAGATTCTTCCCGAGGGGGAGTTGACGGATAAGCGTGAGGCTGCCAAGAAGCAGGTGGATAATTCTGCTTCCGAGGCCACAAGCCAGGTGGAGGCGCTGTCCAAGCTCACTGAGGCCGAGCGCAAGGCGTTCTCCGATCGTATTGACCAGGAGGCTCAGACCGGCAAGACGGCGATTGATGAGGCGAATGTAGATCAGGTGGATGCCAAGAAAGTCGAGGCGCAGAACAAGATCGCTGAGATTGTGGCCGAGGCCAAGAAACAGGTGTATAAGGACGAGGTGAACAAGCGTCGTGACGAGGTGATCGCGGCGATCAATGCCCAGTCGGATTTGGATAGTGCGGCGAAGGAGGCATTGGTCAAGGAGGCGACGGATAAGGCTGCCCAGGCGTGCACCAACATTGATAACGCGGGTTCGTCTGGTACTGCTATCGAGGGCGCGAAGGACGCCGGTATCAAAGCGTTGGACGCTGTGAATCTGGATGCAGGCAAGCAAAATGCCGTGGCCAAGCTGGACAAGGATGCAGCCTCGGCCCGTGAACAGATTGCGCAGTTGAAGAACCTGACCGATCAAGAGCGTGCTCAGGCTGAGGTGGATATTGCCACGAAGCTTGATGACGCGAAGGATAAGGTCAATGCCGCGGCCACGGTTGATGCGGCGGTGTCGGCGCAGGCGCAGGGCTCGAAGGATTTAGCCGATGTGGTGCAGCTGTGCAAGGATTTCGATGCGAAGAACCTGAAGGCAGCCAAGGAAGACTCGGTTGCTGCGTTGCGCAAGCGTGCCGAGGAACTGACCGGGCAGGTGGATGCCGAGTGGACAAGCCTGAAGGATCCGGACGGTGTGAAAGCTGGTATCAATGCGATACTCAAGCAGTACATTGACGCCATTAACAAGGAGAACGACGTCGAAGATCTTCCCGCTGTGGCTGATTTGCTCGGCAAGGGATTGACGGCGTTGGAGCAGGCAGGCGCGAAGGCCGAGATCGAGGATTACGCTGCCAAGGCCAAGGCCGAGGTCAACGCCCATGCCGAATTGACGAAGAAGCAGAAGCAAGACTACGCACAGAAGGTGGACGCCGAAGCGGACAAAGCGATTGCCAAGACCACCGGCACGGTGGACAAGGCCGCAAATGCCCTGGAGGCCGCCAAGGCACGTGACGAGGCGAAGCATAGCATCGACAGGATCACCGTGGATGCGGCCAGGGCGCAAGGCAATGCCGTCGTACAGGCGAAGGCTGATGCCGCGAAGCGTGCGATTGACGCCTTGCAGAACCTGAGCGATCCAGACGAGAATGGTAAGAGTGCCGCCGAACAGAAGCAGGAGGCGAAGAATGCCATCGACCAAGCGGTGGCCACGGCGCAAACCGCTATTGCGGGCTTTGTGTCGGCGTTCAACGCCGGTGACGGCACAACCCCTTCCGCGGCGAACACCAAGAGCGACATCAATGCTGCCAGTCAGACGGCGTTCTCCACGATTGAAGGTCTGTTGGATGGCTTGTCCGCCAAGGACAGAGCGAATCTGGACAAGGCGATCGAGCAAGCCAACAAGGATCTGGATACTAAGGCTGAACAGGCCAAGCAGCAGATCGACGCCCTGCCCGATCTGTCCGAAGAAGACAAGACTAAAGCGAAGGCTGACATTGACAGCATCGTGTCGAGCGCGAAGAAGGAGATTGCTTCCAAAGAGTCGATCACTCAGGTCAATGAAGCGATTGCCAAGGCTGAGACAGCAATCAGCAATCGTGTTTCTCAAGCCGAACTGAACGATGCCAAGGCTGCGGCACGCAAGGCGTTGGAAGCCAAAGCCGCTGAGATTGATGAGCAGATCGATGCGAAAACCTATCTATGCGACGCTGACAAGCAGAAGCTGGATGACGAGGTGGCCGCCACGCTTGAAGAACATCTCGCCAATGTCGATGCCGCCGAGGACATCGCGGGCGTGGATGCGGCGAAACAGGCCGGTCTGGACGCTTTGGATGCCATCGGCGTTGAGGCGGACAGCGAAGACGAACAGGCTCGCCAGCAGCAAGTGGACGAAGCCAAGAGCGCGCTTGATGCCAAGGCCGAGGAAGCCAAACAGCTGGTGGACGAGTTGCTGAACGTCGATCAGGCCACCAAAGATCAAGCCAAAGCACAGATAGATCAGGCGCGCGACGAAGCCAAGGCCAAAGTCGAGGCCGCTGGCTCAACCAGTGAGATCGAAAGCGAACAAAAGGTTGGGTGTGAAGCCATCGACAGCATTGTAAATGCGCTGGCCGAGCAGGACAAGGCGAACCTGGACGACGCCAAGGCCGCCGCGATCAAGGAGCTGGAGGCCAAGGCCGCCGAAGTGGACAAGCTGATCGACGCGAAGCAGTACTTAAGCGAGGCGCAGAAGCGCGAACTGCATGAGCGCGTGGCCGCCACGCTCGGGGAGTATGTCGCCAAGGTCAATGCCGCCGAGAGCGTCGAGGAAGTGAGCGAGGCCAAGCAAGCCGGTCTTGAGGCTTTGGAAGCCATCGGCGCGCAAGCCACCCGTTTGGACGAGGAGGCCGCCGCCGAGCGCGCGAAGGCCGAGGCCGCCCGTGCGAAGGCCGCGGCAAGCCTGGCCGCCACGGGCAGTGCGGTGATGGCTCCGGCCTTGGCTGTCGTGTTCGCCGTGCTGCCG
This sequence comes from Parabacteroides merdae, assembly GCA_963623245.1. GTDB lineage: Bacteria > Actinomycetota > Actinomycetes > Actinomycetales > Bifidobacteriaceae > Bifidobacterium. The sequence goes on along the minus strand of CAVFKU010000018.1, from coordinate 16,799 downwards.
GGCGCGGGCTTGGCGCTGTCGCGCCGCCGCGCGCGCCGCTGACGCCCGTCCCCTTGTCATTTCGACCAAGGCGATAGCCGAGTGGAGAAATCTTGTGGTGAGGGTGAATGCGTCGCCGACAAGATTTCTTGACTACTGCCTTACGTCCCGTCGCTCACAATAACAAAAAACGGGGCGCGCCCATTCACTATCGTGTTGGGCGCGCCCCGTTCCTTGGATACAAATGCACTACTGGGCTTCGATGGCGGTGAGCGCCACGGTGTTGATGATGTCTTGCACGAGGGCCCCTCGGGACAAATCGTTCACCGGCTTGTTCAGCCCCTGCAAGACTGGGCCGACAGCGAGCGCGCCGGATGAACGCTGCACGGCCTTGTACCCGATATTGCCGGCGCACAAGTCTGGGAACACGAACACGTTGACATGCCCTGCTACATCATTGCCTTTCGCCTTGGCGGCCGCCACGGTGGGCGACCATGCGGCGTCGAACTGGATGGAGCCGACTACAGCCAGATCGGGGTCTTTTTCCTTGACGATGCGGGTGGCCTCTTCGACCACGTCCACATCTGGCCCCTTGCCGGAACCGAGCGTGGAGTAAGAGAGCATGCCGACTTTCGGCTCAATGCCAAAGGCTGCGGCGGTTTCGGCGGACTGGATGGCGATGTCGGCCAGCTGTTCGGCGTTCGGGTTCAGGTTGATGGCGCAATCGGCAAACACGGCCACATGATCCTTGAAACACATGAGGAACGCGCCGGAGACCAGCGAAGCGTCCGGCTTGGTTTTGATGACCTGCAACGCGGGGCGCACGGTGTTGGCGGTGGAGTTGACGGAGCCAGACACCAAGCCATCGGCTTTGCCGAGCACCACAAGCATGGTGCCGAAATAGCTCGGATCTTTCAATTGCTGACGAGCCTGTTCTTCTGTCATGCCTTTCTTGGCGCGCAGCTCGCACAACTTGGTGACCATCGGGCCAAGCACCGCTTCGTCGTATAAAGCTTGGAACTCGGCTTTATCTAGCGATTTCAAGCCCAGTTCGGCACCACGGGCAAGAATGGCGTTCTTGTTGCCCACGATGATCAGATTTACGATGTCGCGCTCAAGCAGGTAATCGGCGGCTTTGATGATGCGGTCTTCCTCGCCTTCAGGCAGCACGATGGTCTTCTTGTTCGCCTTGGCTTTGCCTAGCAGACTGTATTGGAATGCATAAGGGGTGAGGGGAGCGGTGAACGGCGCGTCCAGCGCGGCGAGCACCTCGTTTGCGGGTGCGTTCTCGGCGAATACCTTGGCGGCTTTGTCTGCGGCGCCTTCCTCGTCGAAATCCACCTTGGGTAGCACCCATAGTGGCACATCGCCGCTGAAGGCTTCCTTGATGCAGGTTTCCTGGCCTTCTTCTGCGCCGGTCACGAACACGCCTAGCACGGCGGTGCCGGCTTTTTCGACGGTGGCGGTGCATGCGTCGACGGTGGCTTTCACTTGTTCGGGGGTGCGGTTAATAGCACATACTGCAAGGAACACGGGGGACTTGAGGTCGGCTGCCACATCGGCGTTGAAGCCGAAGAGTTCGGGGTCATTCACGCTAGAACGGTCGGTTCCGACAATCACCATCGCTTCAGGGGCAATATCACTCACGGCAGTTTCGTAGGCGGCCACAATATCGGCACGCGAGCCTTCCTTATCCATTCGCGCGCGCTTTGGGCATACGCCCATGGCTTGTTCACGACGTTGCTCAGCGTTGCTGGCCGCCAGCAACGTGTCGGTGAAGGTTTCCTTCCTGCATACCGCAGGGCGGAACACGCCCGTTTTCTTGACGTGAGCAAGGGCGTTGACAACACCAAGCGCGGCGACATTGCGGCCATTGGCGGCTTCGGGGCTGATGATGGTGACAGTGGTAAAACTCACTTTTGTCTCCTATGTAGCTAGTGATATGGCGGGTGACTTCGATGTTCACACCGTTTCCCATTGTAGTGCTTGGGATGACCCAGAAGACGGCATGTTGCCGATTGTTGTCTTGGAAGTTGTGGCGTTCCGGCCAAGACGGTTGCATGGAAAAACATGGGTTATAGGGGTTATAGGCAAAACATGCATAGCAAAAGGGACCGAGGCAAGCCCCGATCCCTTTTGCTTATCAGTTAGGACGAGCGTATTACTCGTTGTCGCCGGCAGTGGCGGCGGTGGCGGACACCGCGCCCTGCTTGTTGGTGTTCACGCCCGAATACACCCAGTCGGTGTAATCCGGGTGATCGTAGCCGTTGTCGACTGCGAACTGGAAGGCTTCGGTGCGGAAGGCCTCAAGCTCGTTGATCTTGTCGGCGTACTTGTCGGCGTCGATCATGCGCAGAGCTTCGGCGACGAGCTCATAGCGATCGATGTTGTTTACGCGCACCATGTCGTACGGCGTGGTGGTGGAGCCTTGCTCCTCATAGCCGTGGACGTTGAAGTTGTCGTGGTTCGGGCGATCGTAGATCAGACCACGCACGTCGCGGGCATAGGAATGATAGGCGAACAGCACCGGCTTGTCCTCGGTGAACAGGTCGGCGAAGTCGGCGTCGGAAATGGCCTCGTCATTCTCCTTGGTGGACTGCAGCTTGACCAAATCCACGACGTTGACGACCTTGAACTTGATACCCATCTCGTTGAGCTTGTCGGCGGCGGCCATAATCTCCTGAGCGGGGACATCGCCAGCGGAGGCAAGCACGATCTGCGCTTCGTCGTTAGACTTCGCAGTGGAAGCCCACTCCCACTCGGCGGCGCCCTTCTCAAGCTCGGCGCGAGCTTCGTCCAGGGTCATCCAAGTGGCGGCCGGCTGCTTGCCGGCGATGATGGCGTTGATCATGTTGGTGGACTTGTAGCACTTCTCGGCAACGGCCAGCAGCATGTTGGAATCCACCGGGAAGTAGATGCCGATAACGTGGTCGTTGTTGAAGCACTTGTTCAGCAGCACGGAGGTCACGCCCGGGTCCTGGTGCGAGAAGCCGTTGTGATCCTGACGCCACACGTGGGAGGAGACCAAGAGGTTCATCGAGGAGATTGGCTTGCGCCACGGAATCTCACGCACGGTGGCCTCAAGCCACTTGGCGTGCTGGTTCAGCATGGAGTCGATCACGTGCACGAAGGACTCGTAGGAGCTCCAGATGCCGTGACGGCCGGTGAGCAGGTAGGCTTCGAGGAAGCCTTCCATCTGATGCTCGGAAAGCTGCTCGGTGACCTGACCGGTGACGGCCATGTGCTCGTCGACCTGAGCGGACAGGTAGCCGGCGGTCCACTGCTTGTCGGTCACTTCATAAGCGGCCTGCAGACGGTTGGACGCGGTCTCGTCCGGCCCGAAGATACGGAAGGAATCGGGGTTGTTCTTGATGATGTCGCGGGTGTAGACGCCCAGACGACGGGTGGCTTCGAGCTGACCCCAGCCGTGGCCGTATTCCTTGACTTCCTTAACCTCGTAATCGTCGAGGTTTGGCAGGTTGAGCTCTTCACGAATCACGCCACCGTTGGCATTCGGGTTGGCGCCGATGCGCAGCTCGCCGGTGGGCATGAAGGCGGTGACTTCCGGCTTCAGTGCGCCGTTGGCTTCGAACAGCTCTTCCGGCTTGTAGGATTCGAGCCAGTTCTTGAGCACCTCGAAGTGGGCTTCGGTGTCGCGTGCGGAAGCCAGCGGCACCTGATGGGAACGCCAAGAACCTTCGGTCTTCTTGCCGTCGATGAACTTCGGGCAGGTCCAGCCCTTGGGGGTACGGAAGATGATCATCGGGTAGAACGGGCGAGCCATATCGTTGGTCTGAGCTTCAGCCTTGATGTCGCAGATCTCATCGAAGACAGCTTCGAACAGCTCGGCGAAGCGACGGTGAATCGAGGCGTGATCTTCATCATCGAAACCGGCGACGAACTCGTAGGGCTCGTAACCCATGCCGTGGAAGAACTCGTGCAGCTCTTCGTCGGAGATGCGCGACAGGATGGTCGGGTTGGCGATCTTGTAGCCGTTGAGGTGCAGAATCGGCAGCACAATACCGTCGGTGCGCGGGTTGACGAGCTTGTTGGACTGCCAGCCGGTGGCCAGCGGGCCGGTCTCAGCCTCGCCGTCGCCGACGATGGCCGGCACGAAGAGGGATGGGTTGTTCATCACAGCGCCGTAGGCGTGGGAGAGAGCGTAACCCAGCTCGCCGCCCTCGTGGATGGAACCAGGGGTCTCGGGAGCGTAATGGGATGGGATGCCACCCGGGTAGGAGAACTGGCGGAAGAACTTCTGCAGACCAGCCTCATCCTTGGTGATCTTCGGGAAGGTCTCGGTGTAGGTGCCGTCCAAGTAGGACTGAGCGGTGCCGGCGGGGCCGCCGTGGCCCGGGCCCATGATAATCACGGTGTTCTGCTGGTGATCGGCGATCAGACGGTTGATGTGGCCAATGAGGAAGTTCAGGCCGGGGGTGGTACCCCAGTGGCCGACGAGACGATGCTTGACGTCTTCGCGGGTGAACGGCTCCTTCATCAGCGGGTTGCTACGAAGGTAAATCTGGCCGATGGACAGATAGTTAGCGGCGCGCCAATACTTGTCAACGCCATCCAAGGATGCCTCGGAAACTGCGGTGTTGAGCTTCTTCCAAGGGGTGCCAATAACAGGATTCGTCATGTGTACTCCTGTACTCCTGCACTGTGTAGTGCGATTTGATTACTATAGGTTCGGTTGTTCGATTCCCGCGTTTCCTTGGGAATCTCACACCCAATCGCTCATCATGGTACGAGCAGTGCGCGACGTTTTGGCCGGTTTTTTTCAGGTATGTGCGAAAAGGTTATAAAAAAGATAGAAAAAGTGCGATTTTGATGGTCGTTTTGTGAATCATGTAATATCGTCGATTTGTTTGAGAAGTGTTGGAATATCAATGTTGAAGCGGATTTTCTCTGTAGCGAGGCGTTCGTTTTCCGCTTCCAGCCAACCGGCGTGTTGAGTTACTTATGAAAAGAAATGTTGTATTTAGGCGGTTTTTGTAATGTACATGTTCTGCCATTTTAAACCTGACGTGTTTCAAGCCATTTCGAGCGGCGCGTAGCGTAGTGCGGTAGGGGCGCAAATGTCTGCTAACGCCGCCATAATCAAAACAGTTGCCCGTTCCTTTTGTATATAGGTATCTAGGAGATTACGCCAATGGCAAACGGTCCCGTGCTCGTCGTCGATTTCGGAGCGCAATACGCGCAGCTCATTGCCCGTCGCGTGCGTGAAGCGAACGTGTATTCGGAGCTGGTGCCGCATTCGATGCCTGTCGATCAGATGTTGGCCAAGGATCCGAAGGCAATCATCTTGTCAGGCGGCCCGGCTTCTGTGTTTGAGGATGGGGCCCCCACCATCGATACCAAGGTGTTCGAAGCGGGCGTTCCTGTGTTGGGTATCTGCTACGGCTTCCAAGTCATGGCTCACGAGCTCGGCGGTGACGTGGACAAGGCTGCGTTGGGTGAATACGGCAAAACCAGCACTGTCATCGACCATGCGGACGGACTGCTCGCCGGGGCCCCGAACGAACAGAGCACATGGATGAGCCACGGCGTCGCCGTCAAGAAAGCGCCGGAAGGCTTCGAGGTGATCGCCCATACCGAAGGCGCGCCCGTCGCCGCCATGCAGGATGCAGCGCGCAAACTCTATGGCGTGCAATGGCACCCCGAAGTCAAGCACACCCCGCTGGGGCAGAAGCTCATCGAGACGTTCCTGCACGATTGCGCTGGTCTTGGCACCGATTGGGACGCCTCCAGCATCATCGAAGACCAAGTCGCCAACATCCGCGAACAAGTGGGTGACGCCCAAGTAATCTGCGGGCTGTCCGGCGGCGTCGATTCCGCGGTGGCCGCAGCCTTGGTGCACAAGGCCATCGGAGACCAACTCACCTGCGTCTTCGTCGACCATGGCCTGTTGCGCAAGGGCGAAGTCGAACAGGTTAAGCACGATTTCGTCAAGGCCACCGGTATTAAGCTCATTGCAGTGGATGCCGCCGACGACTTCCTTGAAGCGCTCAAAGATGTCAGCGAGCCGGAAAAGAAGCGCAAGATCATCGGCGAGAAGTTCATTCGCACCTTTGAAAAGGCGCAGCGCCAGGTCATCGAGGAAGCCGGCGCCCAAGGCAAGGAAGTGAAGTTCCTTGTGCAAGGCACCCTCTACCCGGACGTTGTGGAATCAGGCGGCGGCGACGGCACGGCCAACATCAAGTCGCATCACAACGTGGGCGGCTTGCCTGAAGATATCAGGTTCCAGCTCGTCGAACCGCTTCGCACCCTGTTCAAGGACGAAGTGCGCGCCATCGGCACCGAACTCGGCTTGCCCGACGAAATTGTATGGCGCCAGCCGTTCCCCGGTCCCGGCTTGGGTATCCGCATCATCGGTGAAATTACGCGCGAACGCCTCGACCTCTTGCGTGAAGCCGACGCCATTGCCCGCGAGGAACTCTCCAAGGCCGGTCTTGACCGCGACATCTGGCAGTGTCCTGTTGTCCTGCTTGCCGACGTACATTCCGTGGGTGTGCAAGGTGACGAACGTACCTACGGATCACCAGTCGTCCTGCGCCCCGTCTCCTCCGAAGACGCCATGACCGCCGACTGGTCGCGCGTGCCTTACGATGTGCTCGCCACTATCTCCACCCGCATCACCAACGAATGCCGTCAAATCAACCGCGTGGTGCTGGATTGCACTTCCAAGCCACCCGCCACTATCGAGTGGGAATAATCCACGGCACTTGAAAAAGCCGTGCTATCTGGAAGAAACTGCAAAAAAGAAGGCTGGGGCGAGGGAGCGGCAAAACATCTAACTAATCACAGAAGAAAAGGGAGTGAAGTTAGATTCCTCGCAGATATGTTTACTTAAGTTAAATGCTTCGCAGATATGTCTACTTATCAATAGCAGCGCGATAAGGTGTGTGACGTGGACGTTCAGGCACAGGCTTGAGGCGCACGATGGAGGCAGCGTCGATAGTGATTTGTTGGGCGGGGCGTGAACCGTTGGCGGCGGCATCGCGTGTCAACTCCAACGTCTGCCCGTCCCAAGAACGCACATGACCCACATAATCGCGGAACTTAACTCGCCCATCAAGAGCATCAATACCCTCGCTCACGCGCACTACAATGCGTGCGCCCACAGGTATGTGATTCGGCAATGTCATAAAATCGAGTTCACTCCGTACTAACGGCATCCAATACTGGCACTTTGAGTGCGCGGCGTGCTGGCGGCAGGGAAGCAATCATGCCGACGAGAATTGAAATCAATAGGAAGAATCCCAACTGGTTCCACGGAATCGCAAGGCTTTCCATGCCATCTGCCTGATACGCCTTTTGGATAACAACCCCTGCTGCCACGCCCGTTACTAACCCCAACAAGGTTCCCAATATTGAAATTAAGGAAGCTTCAATGGCTAACATGCCGCAAATCTTCGTCTTCGATGTGCCGATGGCTCGCAGTAGGCCAATTTCGCGCGTGCGCTCGAATACGCTCAGCGCTAAGGTGTTGACGATGCCAAAAATTGCAATCACGATAGACAGGGCAAGCAAGGCATATAGAATCATCAGCACTTGATCAACCATCGAGCTCATTGTTGATTTGTATTCTTCGCGATCCATGACTGACATCACATAGAACGACTTGAGAGCTCTAATTATGTTCTTGCGTACGGATGTCGTGTTCGAGTTAGTTGTTGTGCTAACAAATGCAGCAACGGTGTACATGCTTTGCTTTTCGCAGAGTTTGGCGGCTTGTTTGTCATTCATGAAGACGACACTGCGGTAGATTGAGTTGGAAATAATCGCCCCAACCGTCATGGTTTCGCGTGTTGTTGTTTCCTTCGTTTTGATAGGCGGAGAAGATTCAAGGCTTTGCGCTTTTGTTGTTGCTTCTTGGTCAACTGTGATTCGCTTGCCTGTAACAGTTATCTCGTCTCCAACCGTCCATCCATGTTCATCTGCAATGGTTTGCCCCACCACGAGTTGCCCGCTTCTCAAGGCCTTGTCTGGATTGCCTGCTTTAGTGACAGGTTCAAACACATCTGCAAACAGTGACGGCTGCTCCGCGAAGGTTGATAGCACGCTTTGCCCATCGAAGGTGATGCCCATCAGCATGCGGCTGCATGACACTGATTTAATGCCTTTGACTTGCTTGATAGCATTGACAGCGTTGTCGGGAATCTGCCCATTGGTTGAAGTGACGATGAAATCGGATTTCAAGCCATCGTCTACGATGCCCGACACTGAAGTTTTCACACAAGAAGACACCACACCGAGACAACTCACGATAGCCACGCCAACGAACAATGCTGCCGCAGTATTGGCTGTGCGTCGCTTCTGACGTGCAAGGTTGCGTGTGGCCAGCCGTCCGGACACAGGGAACACTAAGGATGGCAACCACCCAAGCACCGCGCTTGCCGGCTTGACTAAAGCCGGTGCTGCCACGATCATGCCGATGACTACGAAGGCGGCGCCAAGTCCTAGTGTCCAGCCGGTGCCAAGTTGCTCACCCAAGGAATTCAACATTTGCCAAGAAGACGCATTGCCGCCTGTAACAGCAATGCGCCAGCAGAATAGCCACGAAAGTGCGCCGATTGCCAGCAGTATCACGCCAATAATGGCCCGCGGCACTACAGAAGGCTCAGGGTTTACTGTCTCGTTCATGGCTTGAATTGGTGGAGCCAGTGCTGCGCTCCGCGCTGGCAGTGTTGCGCCAATTAGTGTGACGACCACGCCGACAATAAGCCCTAGCAACATGTCTGTCGTGCGCGGGGTTACTGAACCGCTTAGCGGCACTCCCATTTCAGCCATGCCCCATGAGATCAGTTTGACCATTCCCCAGCCCAGCGCAATACCTGCGCCGGAACCAATAAAACCGAGCAGCAGCGCCTGAATGATCACCGTGGAGAACACCTGTGCACTAGAGGCGCCTATCGATCGCAGCAGAGCGTAGCCGCGCATTGATTCGCGCACAATCATCGAGAAGGTGTTGGCAATGATGAACGACCCTACGAATAGCGCAATGACAGCAAAGATGAGAATTAACGGCTGAATAAAACCAAGCATCTCTTTGATTGATTTCGAGTTCTCGTCGCGTAATTTGTCGCCTGTGATGGCCTTGGCTTTTGCATTAGCGGGCAGTGCTTTATTGATGCGATTCGCCAGTTCTTGCTGCTGTTCGTTGTTCAGCGGTTGCCCGCGGTTAGCTGAACCATATATGCCAATGTATTGTGCTTGGCCTTTGGTGCCGGAAGTCTGCTGGTAGAGTTGTTCTTCAACCTTTGGTGCTAACCCGATGATGATTGCTCCAGCTTGCGAACTATCGGTGGTGAAGACACCTACCACTTTGACTTTTTCTGGTCCTGAAGGATAGACCAGCGTTGTGGTGTTGCCCACCTTCAAATCAGCCTGTTTAGCAGCAAAGGAGTGTAAGGCGATTTCGTTGCGACTTTTCGGATAATGTCCGTGTGTTAACTGAGCTGACCGCCATGTACCTTTAGCTATGCCTACCGATATTGTGGGGGCGCCTGTGGTGGCTACAGCATTACCGTCCTTGGCAACCAGTGTGAGCGCGCCTGACGTGGAGGTTGTAATCGACGCGGACGATACGCCTTTAACTTTCTTGATGGTGTTGGCCAGTGATGTGTCGATAGCGTTGTATGTTGTGGTTGTTGTCGACATGCTGATGGAATTCGAGGATGAATCATCGCTGCTCTTAAGCTCTTGAGATCCGCGCACATACACATCGTGGTCGGCGTTTGATCCCATCATCTGATCGACTTGGTTGTTGAGCATTTCTCGCAAGCAGAACGAGCCAACGACAAAGCTTACGCCGAGCGCGATGGCAACAATCGACATGATAAAGCGTGAGAAATGGGCGCGAGCGTCACGCAGTGAAACGCGGATCATGCGTTATGCTCCGCGTTGAGCACCATGCCTGGAATATCTGGCAGGTCAGGCACTTGCAAGCCAGCAGTTGAGGTTTCATGGCTTTGCGAAGTGTCTTGATTGTCTTGCGCGTGCTGCGCTGCAGCATCTTGTTCATATGGGGGAGTGCTCTCCTCGTCGCCTGCAAACACTTCAAGAATCTGCTCATAGCTAGGATGTGTCAAATCTTGTGTAATTCTGCCATCAGCCAGCACCAGTACGCGGTCAGCGTAAGAAGCCGCATGCGGATCGTGCGTTACCATCACAATGGTCTGCTTGTAATCATGCACAGAATCTTTGAGGAAGCTCAGTACCTCGCGACTGGAACGCGAATCAAGATTGCCTGTTGGTTCGTCAGCGAAAATCACGCTCGGCTTAGCCATCAAGGCTCGTGCGCAGGCAACGCGCTGCTGTTGTCCTCCCGACAACTGGCTGGGTCGATGGCTTAAGCGCTCACGCAACCCCACCACATCCACAATCTTGTCGAACCATGCGCGATCAATAGGGTTTTTGGCGATCTGTAGTGGCAATAGGATGTTCTCTTCCGCTGACAGCGTGGGTACCAGATTAAACGACTGGAAAATAAAGCCAATTCGCTCGCGGCGTAATCGCGTGAGCTGACGTTGGTTCATTGACGACACTTCAAGATCCTCGACGATCACGCGCCCAGACGTGGGAGTGTCCAGTCCAGCCATGCAATGCATCAGTGTGGACTTGCCTGAGCCTGAAGGCCCCATAATAGCTGTCATTTCACCACGCGCGAACTCGACATTCACATGGTCGAGTGCTATCACCTGCGTGTTGTGTTCGCCGTAGGCTTTCGTCAAGTCAATTGCGCGAGCCACTGCAGTTTGATCAGAAGTGGTGTTGTGCTGCAGGCTGAGTGCGCTGTGTGGTGCCATATTCCCTCGATATTGTATGGGAGCTTTTTCATGAACTAATTCGTCCAGTCTATCAGGTGAGGGGAGTGTCGCTAAGCTTGGGAATATGACCAATATCGCGTTCTCTGCTCAGCTTGATGCGTTCCTTGAGTACCTCAAAGCAAACCGTGGTTTGAGCGAGCATACTCTTAAGGCGTATCGCAGTGATATTGGTGCTTGTTTGCAGTGTTTATGGGATCAGCAGATAAGAAACCTTAACGAGGTAACGCTTGATGATTTGCGTGGTTGGATGGGCGTTGAATCACGCACGCATGCGCGTAGCAGTATGGCGCGCAAAACTGTTGCTGTGCGCGGCTTTTTTGCTTGGGCTCATGAGCACGGTGTGGTGAAAACAAATCCAGCGGCCACTTTAATGACGCCGAAAAGTCCGGATATCTTGCCCGCTGTACTAACCGAAGCTCAGGCCAGTCAGTTAATGAGTGTTGAAAGCGTGCAAGCGGCTGAACAGCCCAATGTTATCCGTTTGCGCGATGCGGCCATTCTTGAACTGCTGTATGCTACTGGCATTCGTGTGGCTGAGTTGGTGGGGCTAGATATGGGCGATGTTGATTTTGTGGGGCGCACTGTCAAGGTCACCGGCAAAGGAGATAAGCAGCGCGTGGTTCCATTTGGTGTCCCTGCTATGCATGCGCTTGAATCGTGGATTGAGCGCGGCAGACCGCAGCTGCTCTTAGCGCAAGCCAAGAGCAATACGACCAATACGACCAATACGACCAATAAGAGCAATACAGCGTTATTTCTTGGTGCCCGTGGAGGACGCCTCGACCAGCGCGTGGCGCGTGAGGTGGTGCATCGTGCAGCACGTGAAGCTGGCGTGCCTGACATCAGTCCGCATGCGCTGCGCCATTCCGCCGCCACACATCTGCTTGACGGAGGGGCGGATTTGCGTGAAGTGCAGGAGATGCTTGGGCATTCGTCACTGAACACCACGCAGCGATACACGCATGTCTCCATTGAGCAGCTCAAGTCGCGCTATGGTCAGGCATTTCCGCGCGCATAAGCCACGCGTTGTGTGATGGATGTCGTCTGGCGCATATTTGGTAGATATTCGCTACATATTTGGTGCACGCGCATGTCAAAACCTGCAAAAATGCGCCGATTTATGTCGTTTCGCCGAGGTGCTTTACCTCAGTGGTATGCGGCTGGCATGTTGTCGGCTGTAACTGTCTTGGTAGAACGTCGGTGTATAGTCACATTGTTTGATAAAAATGAATACCCCCACAACGTGGTGTTGGATGTGCCTGCACCTTGCGTGGAAGGTAATGAAGGAGGAGAGGTGCGCCGATACTATGCTGAAGTTCATCGCTAAACGCCTCGTCAACTACGTCGTCATGCTGTTTGTGGCGGTGTCGTTCACCTATTTTATGGCGTCCGCCTTCATGTCACCGCGTTCCAATTACGAGTCGCGCACGCCTCGCCCGCCTCAGGCATCCATTGAACGCACACTGTATTTAGCGAATATCAACGATCAAACCCCTGTTTTTGAACGCTATTGGAATTGGCTGGTCGGTGTTGTTACGCGTTGGGATTGGGGGAAGTCTCCAACGCTGGAATCTATCAATAGCGCTATTGGTCCTCGCATTCTCGCCTCTGCAGAGCTCGTTACGTTTTCCACTATCCTGTCCATTGTGCTCGGTGTGGCTTTGGGTATTTATACCGCGCAACGGCAGTACAAGTGGCAAGATCGTCTGTTTTCAGCGTTTGGCACGTTCTTCTTGGTTATTCCTTCTGCAGTGCTTGCGCTGATTATTGTGTTGACGGCTATCAACATCAACAGCGCCACAGGGTTCCGCGTGTTTTATGTCACGGGTCTGTCGAGTTATTCCGGTTCGAATATCGGATTGCAGTTTGTTGATTTTCTTCAGCACATTATTCTGCCAACGATTTCCTTGACGCTGCTTGGCATGGTGAGCTACCACTTAACGCAACGCACCTACCTGCTCGATGAAATGCATGCTGATTACGTGCGCACGGCTCGCATGAAGGGATTGACACGCAAGCAAGCTATTCGTCACCACGCGCTGCGTGCTTCGCTGATTCCTACAGGCGTCAATGTTGCATTCTCTATTGCTTCGGTGTTCACAGGCGCGGTGATTACCGAATCCATTTTCGCCATCAACGGTTTGGGGCGTTACTTTATTACAGCCATTAACAATAACGACATCAACGCTTCTGTTGCCATTGCTGCGTTCGGTGGCGTGTGCACATTGACTGGCGCCCTTCTGGCTGACATCTTCTCAGCTTGGCTTGATCCGCGTATCAAGATGAGCTGAGTGGGGAGGTATTTACGAAGATGATGAACGAAACAGATACACCGCTTAATGTCGAGCAGAATACCGAGCAGAACGCTAATCAATCCATTGTGCACAACAGTGGGAAGAACGTCGAACAATCCGGCGAACAAGATCGCAAAGAGGTTAAGCATTTAAGCTACGGCATGCTGATTGCGCGCCGCTTCTTCCGTCAGCGTTCCGCTGTTATTGGCGTAATCATTTTCGCCATTTTGCTGTTCTTTGCCTTGTTTGGTTCAGTTATTGGCCAGTGGGATTACGACGATCCAGATTTTATGTCGCTGTCTCAGCCGCCAAGTCTTACCCATTGGCTTGGCACCGACCCAGGCGGCTCTGATTTGTATGCGCTCACGGTCCACGGCTTGGGCAAATCCATGCTTATCGGCGTGATCACCTCGGTTGCCACTATGGCGATTGCTGCTTTAGTTGGCACGGCTATCTCGTTCTTTGGTGGCTGGATTGAGCGCGTCGGCATGTGGTGCCTTGATTGCTTGCTAGTTGTGCCGCAGTTCCTTCTTGTTGCCATGATGGTGCGCGTGGCCAACGCGAAGTCTGGCTGGCTGTGGCTGGTCGCTGGTTTGACTGCATTCGGCTGGATTGGCTACGCCAGGATTATTCGCACGATGACCTTGTCGTTGCGTGAGCGTGATTACATCAAAGCTGCGCGGTACATGGGCGTCAACCCGTTCAAGATTATTCTGCGCCATTTGGTGCCTAATCTCGCCTCGATGATTATTATCAACACTGTGCTGGGCGTTGTCGGTGCCGTGAGTTCGGAAACCGCTTTGTCATATCTTGGCGTAGGTATCAAGCCACCGGATGTTTCCTTGGGTTCGATTCTGCAGACTGGTGCTTCCACCACGCAGACAGCTCCGTGGATCATCATCGTTCCCTCTGTGGCGTTGGTGCTGTTGACTTTCAGCATGCAGCTGATTGGCGACGGTTTGCGTGATGCGCTTGATCCGAACTCTGCCGCCGCTGGAAAGGTTGGTGCCTGATGTTGCGTAAAACCAAGGGCAATATGGCTGGTCAAACCGATTTCTTTGCTTCTGGTGACGGTCACGTTAATCGTGATCAGATTCTTGAATGGGAGATGCTTGGCGGCAATGGTCCGAAGGGCAAACCGCAAGGCGATCCTATCATGCAAGTGCGTGATTTGAACGTTTCGTTCGCTACAGAAGCTGGTGTGTGCCGTTCGGTGCGCGGCGTTAATTTTGATTTGTGGCGTGGTCGCACGCTCGGCATTGTGGGCGAATCAGGCTCAGGTAAATCCGTCACGGCATTGAGCCTCATCGGTTTGCTGGATGACAACGCCAAAGTTGAAGGCTCCATCAAGCTTAACGGCGTTGAGCTTGTAGGCAAGAGTGATGAGCAAATGAGCGTAATTCGTGGCGAGCATATTGCCATGGTGTTTCAAGATCCGCTCTCGGCACTAACCCCAATGTTCACCATTGGCGATCAGATTGCTGAAGGTTTGCTCACTCATCACCCTGATATGTCCAAACGAGCCGTGCATGATCGTTGCGTTGAATTGCTTGAATTGGTGGGCATCCCGCAGCCTGAAGAGCGATTGACGAGTTTTCCGCACCAGTTCTCGGGCGGTATGCGCCAGCGTGTGATGATTGCCATTGCCATTGCTAACAATCCTGATGTCATCATCGCCGATGAACCCACCACGGCGCTTGACGTGACTATTCAGGCGCAGATTCTTGACGTGCTTGCCAAAGCGCAGAAGGAAACCGGCGCGGCAGTTGTGCTGATCACTCACGATTTGGGAGTGGTGGCTGGGGCTGCCGACGATATTCTTGTCATGTATGCTGGTCGCGCGGTGGAGCGTGCCAGCATTGACGACATTTTCACAAGGCCGTCCATGCCATACACAATGGGCTTGCTGGGGGCTGTGCCCAAACCGCATGTTGCTGCCTCTCAGCGTCTTGTGCCAATCCAAGGCAATCCGCCCTCTTTGGTTGATATTCCATCTGGATGTCCATTCTCCCCGCGCTGCCCGATGGCAACCCCTGAATGTAGTCAGGCCGAGCCGTCGCTAGAAGTGGTGGATGCTACGTGCGGTCATCTTGCTGCATGTCGTCGTCTTGATGAGATCATCAACAAGAATCTTAAATACACGGACGTGTTCCCTGTTCCTGATTTGCTGCCAGCTGAGTGGGCTGATGTGCCGCGTGACCAGAGGCCTGTCACCTTGGATGTTGAGCATTTAGGCAAGACCTTCCCTCTAACTGGTGGCGGCGTGTTTAGGCGTACTGTCGGCAAAGTGCACGCTGTTGACGATGTAACCTTTAGAATTCGTCAAGGCGAGACCTTGGCACTTGTCGGCGAGTCCGGCTCAGGCAAGTCCACTACGTTGATGGAAATCATGAGCTTGATGAAGCCGGAGGACGGCAGAATCACCGTGTTAGGGCATGATTTTGCTGATTTGAAGAAGCGAGCTGAACGCAAGGCATTACGCAAAGATTTGCAGATCATTTTCCAAGATCCGATGAGCTCTCTTGACCCGCGCATGACCGTCTATGATGTGCTTGCTGAGCCGCTCAAGGTGCATAAGTGGAGCAAAGAGCAGATTAACCATCGCATCGGTGAACTGATGGATTTGGTGGGTATTAACCCTGATTACGTTGATCGTTTCCCCACCCAGTTCTCTGGCGGGCAGCGTCAGCGTATTTCCATTGCGCGCGCCTTGGCTACCGATCCAAAGGTGTTGTTGCTTGATGAACCAATCGCTTCGCTTGATGTCTCCATTCAGGCTGGTGTGATTAACTTGCTTGAAGATTTGCAAGCCAAGCTGAAGATTTCCTACCTGTTTGTGGCTCACGATTTGGCAGTGATTCGCCATATTTCCGATCGTGTTGCTGTGATGTACTTGGGTCAAGTGGTCGAGCTGGGGGAGACCGAAGATATTTTCACGCACCCGCGCCACCCGTACACTCAGGCATTGCTTAGTGCTATTCCTGTGCCAGATCCGATTGTGGAGCGCACCCGTCAGCGCATCATTCTTAAAGGTGACCTGCCCAGCCCTGCCGAGCATCACCCAGGTTGTCGTTTTGCTTCGCGCTGTCCCGTCAGGCTTACTCTCAGCGCAGAGCAGCAGAAGATGTGCGAGCAGACCCGCCCCACATTGCGTTCCGATGCACAGAACCCGACAGAATATGCTTGCCATTTCCCCTTGAATGTAACGAACGACAATTTGCCGTTTTAAGCCGCAGAGGG
Organism: Parabacteroides merdae; assembly: GCA_963623245.1. GTDB lineage: Bacteria > Actinomycetota > Actinomycetes > Actinomycetales > Bifidobacteriaceae > Bifidobacterium. The sequence goes on along the minus strand of CAVFKU010000018.1, from coordinate 454 downwards.
TTTGCGTTAGCTGAAACACTGAAAGCCGCCGTCCAACTGATGGCGGCTTTTTTTAAAAACAGATGCCTCCGCATAATGTGTCCATATTCAGGCATATGCATGGCGCATATTTCATGGCAGGGTGTAAGCTGTGTGCCTAGTTGCGAATTTATTTGATATTGAAGAGATACGCACCAGTTCTCACGCAACGGGGACAGTGCGAGCGAGAGGAAAGGAAAGAGCATATGCGTAATACGCTTGCTCTGCGCAAGGCAGTTGCTCTGTTCGCTTCCGTGGCGGCGTTGGTTTCCTTGGCTGCTTGTGGTAATAGCAACAGCTCCGAGGTGAAGAATGACACCTCCACCGTTGAGCCTCAGGAAGGCACCCCAATCAATCAGGATTCGTATCCGATGCCTGATAAGACCAAGGCGTACAACAATCCGCAGGATCGTTCCAACCTCAAGCAGGGTGGCAC
>CAVFKU010000017.1:0-26461 GCA_963623245.1 Parabacteroides merdae | reverse complement strand
CTCCCCCTCGGCGTGTTGCCCCCATTTTCTGCGGAACTCACTAAACAACTTCCCCCACACCTCACCCCAAAGATTCCACCACTCGGCTAGCGACTCGGTCAAGATAGTAGAGAACGGGTACGGTCTGCAGAAATGACAAGGGCGAGACTAGACGCCGTAAACTTCACGCGTGGTGCGGCGAGTGGCGCGGGCTACTTCGACCACAGGCAGGTCGAGCGTGTCAGCCATAGCACGCAGGGTGTAGGGAATCATATAGGGCGCGTTGGTGCGACCGCGATACGGCATGGGCGTTAAATATGGCGCGTCGGTTTCCACCAGCGCATGATCGAGACCGACGATGCGCAACGATTCACGGATGCCGTCGTTGCCTTTATAGCTACACGTGCCGGAGAAACTTAAAAACCAGCCCTGTTCGCGGGCAATTTTGGCTATCTCGGCGTCGCCAGAGTAGCTATGAAACACAGTACGCTCCGGCGCGCCGTCAGCGAGCAGCGTCTCGATGACCTGGGCATGAGCGTCACGGTCATGAATCTGCAACGGTAGGTTCAATTCCTTAGCGAGCGCGATATGAGCACGGAACGCCTCGCGCTGCAATTCCATCGCACTTTCGCCAGTGCGAAACAGATCCATGCCAGTTTCGCCAATGGCCACCACTTGGTTCGGGTAGCTGACAGCAAGACGGTGCACTTCAGCAAGCGCGTCCTCGAAACTGGTGTCATGCCACGGCTTGTATTTGATAGGCAGCCCGTCGGAACCTTGGACGGCGCGGTGGCCGTGGCGAACAGCTTCGTTCGGATGTATGGCAAGCGCTGCATGCACATTGCCGTAATCCAAGGCCATGTCGACGGCAGTCATCAAGTTCGGCAGTTCACAACCGCAATCAATGATGCCGCCCACCCCCACAGCCTGCGCCTGCTGCAGCAGTTCATCAACACTGTAGACAGGCACTTCGCCTTGGCCCTTCATAGAAGCCTCATGGCTCATGGCACGCGAAAACGGCACAACGGAAGCAACATGCGTGTGATTGTCAACAACATGCGCATCTTCAGGCAACGGCTCGGGAGCCGGCGCCCAGCTGCGGTCGCGGTGTTTCTTGCTCATAGTGCCAGCAGACTATTCTCCAGCCGAATCAGGCGCTGCTTCAACAGCTTGCTTCTTCTTACCAAACTTAGCCTTGCACAGGCCAACAAAAGTAGGCACAAGCGAAACCAGCAAAATGAGCACAATAACCAGCTCGAAATGCTCTTGCACGGCCGGAATGTTGCCAAAAAAGTAGCCCAGCAGGGTGAACAGCGTCGACCAAACCAAGCCGCCCAGCACAGAGAAGGAAGTGAAACGCCCCCAGCGCATACCTGAAATGCCGGAGATAAACGGCATGAATGTGCGAATGAAGGGGAAGAAACGACCTAAAAACACGGCCAGAGGCCCCCACTTTTCGATCATGGCCTCGGTTTTCGCCACGCGCTCAGGAGTCATGGCCTTGACCTTGCCGGATTGGATGATGCGACGGCCGAAGAAGTGACCGATGAAGTAATTGCACTGGTCGCCGATAATCGGCGCACACCATACCACAGGCAGCAATGCCATCAATGGCAGAGGAGCTTTGCCTGTTGCTGCATCGGGGGCAGCAAACACGCCAGCCGCAAACAGCAGCGAATCACCTGGCAGAAATGGGAAAAACACCACGCCAGTTTCAATAAAGATGATCAGGAAGATGAAACCCAAGGTGGGTGTCACACCCATAGCAATCCAGCCAGCAATAGCGCCACGCGGATCTTTCAGCAGGTTTACGATGAAATCAATAAAGGCCATGCGATTCTCAAAAGTCTCTCATTCGACCGGCTTGCCGGTATTGTCAATTATTTGGATGGTTATTCAAGACCGTCAACCACCCTACCAGCGGAGACGCGGCACGTTAGTCAAACTGGCCGCTGCTGTCCAAATCTGCACAATTTGACACCGCTTAATGCAGCCTGGCACCGCTTGACACCATTGTAAGACTGACACCGCTTATCGCCGCTTGGTACCGCTTGGCACTATTGCAAGCTCGCTCGCTCAGGTCGTTTCAAGACGCTGGCGCACGAACCGCTCCAGCGAGGCGGCGTCAACACCTTCATACGAATCAATGGAGACGAATTGCGGGCCGGCTGAGGTGTCTGTGCGAATCCAGCCAGTCTGCGCAATGGTGGTGGCACCGGAGGCGGCACCTGCACGCAAACCGGACATGGAATCTTCCATCACCACACAACGAGGCATGCGCTCGGGGGCAATGCCCAGCTTCGTCGCAGCAGCTAGGTATGGCGCAGGATTTGGCTTATGCTCGTAAGGGTCATCGCCGCATATGTAACCAGCAAACAGCCCTTCCGCCTGTTTCATGACGTTTTCAGCCATGCGCCGAGGCGAAGTGGTGACCAGCATGCAGGGCACACCAGCGTTCTTAAGCGAGCGCAGCACGTCGCGCACACCGTCGATCCACGGCAGATGCGCCACTTCGGCGCGATACACATAATCCTTGAGCTGCATGTCGATCTGCTCGACGCTCAACGTGCAACCATGCTCAATCATGCAGCGGGCAACATCGGGCACCGGCGTGCCGGAGCATTGCCAGCCAAGATCCTCGTCCCAATAACCGCCGTTGGCGCGAGCTAGTTCAAGTTCGCCGTCATGCCACAGCGGTTCCGAATCGATTAATGTGCCATCCAAATCCCAAAACACTGCTTCGAGCAGCATGATCCCTCCATCAGTAGAGCGCTACAAATGTCTATCTTCATCACACCAAACCAGCGTGACAAATTGGGCGGTCGGTAACAACTTAAAAAGATGTATACGGTGTTCTCAGATGCAGAGGCAGATGCCGCCATTCTTCCACTTGAATGGAGAAGGCTTTGCTCGAAATAACAGGGGACGCGACACAATCCGCCGCAATGCAATAACAGAAGAACCCCTCAGGAAAATCCCGAGGGGTTCTTTAGCTTATAACGCTAGTTCAAGCGTGCCGATTCTCAGGCGAGAATCTTGGTGACACGACCCGAGCCGACGGTGTGGCCGCCTTCACGCACAGCGAAGGTCAGGCCTTCTTCCATAGCGATGGCCTGAATCAGCTCAACGGTGAAGGTGGCGTGATCGCCAGGCTGCACCATCTCAACGCCGGCCGGCAGTTCGATAACGCCGGTCACGTCGGTGGTACGGAAGTAGAACTGCGGACGGTAGTTGGAGAAGAACGGCGAGTGACGGCCGCCTTCATCCTTGGTCAGCACGTAGACTTCGCCCTCGAACTTGGTGTGCGGGGTGACGGAGCCCGGAGCAACCACAACCTGGCCACGCTCCACATCGTCGCGGTTGATGCCGCGCAGGAGCAGACCGGTGTTGTCGCCAGCCTCGCACTCGTCCATCTGCTTGTGGAAGGTCTCGATGGAGGTGACGGTGGTGGTCTGGGTCTCGCGAATGCCGACGATCTCCACAGGGGTATTGATCGGCAGCTTGCCACGCTCGACGCGACCGGTCACCACGGTGCCACGGCCGGAGATGGTGAACACGTCTTCGATCGGCATCAAGAACGGCTTGTCGAGATCGTGCACCGGGGTTGGAATGTAGTCATCAACGGCCTTCATGAGTTCCTTGACGGACTCGACCCACTTGTCGTGATCGGCGGCATCGTCGTGCAGAGCGCCGTAAGCGGAGGTGTGGATCACCGGGCAGTCGCGGTCGAAACCGTTCTCGTCCAGGAGGTCACGAACCTCTTCTTCGACGAGCTCAACGAGCTCTTCGTCCTCGACCATATCGCACTTGTTCAGCGCAACGAGGATGCGAGGCACGCCAACCTGACGAGCGAGCAGCACGTGCTCGCGGGTCTGAGCCATCGGACCGTCGGTGGCAGCCACAACGAGGATAGCGCCGTCCATCTGAGCAGCGCCGGTGATCATGTTCTTCACGAAGTCGGCGTGGCCCGGGCAGTCGACGTGAGCGTAGTGACGCGCTTCGGTCTGATACTCGATGTGGGCAATGTTGATGGTGATGCCGCGCTCTTGCTCTTCGGGAGCGGCGTCAATCTGGCTGAAGTTATATTCCGGGTTGACATCCGGATACTGTTCGTGCAACACCTTGGAGATAGCCGCGGTCAGGGTGGTCTTACCGTGATCGACGTGGCCGATGGTGCCGATGTTAACGTGCGGCTTAGTACGCTCGTACTTTTCCTTTGCCATTTGTCCTCCTGGACGTTTCGTAGGTTTACTGGGTTTCTGGGTTTGTGCCACATTTGAGCCAGAACCCAGTCAGCGGTACACGATAATACCGCTAACTGGGGACTGGCGCCAATTCACGTGTGGCGGCGTGTGTCACTCTCCGCGCTGAGCCTTGATGATTTCATCAGAGACGCTCTTGGGCACCTCTGCGTAGGAATCCATCTGCATGGTGAACATAGCGCGGCCCTGGGTCTTGGAGCGCAAGTCGCCGATGTAGCCGAACATTTCGGACAGCGGCACCTTGGCATCGATGACCTTGACGCCGGTGGCATCGGACATCTGCGTGATGTTGCCACGACGCTGGTTCAGATCGCCGATAACGTCACCCATGTAATCTTCGGGCGTGCGCACTTCGACAGCCATGATTGGCTCGAGGATAACCGGCTTGGCCTTGGGAGCGGCTTCCTTGAAGCACATGGAACCCGCCAACTTGAAGGCCATTTCGGAAGAATCGACCGGATGCATCTGGCCGTCGGTGACGGTGGCCTTGACACCCACGACTGGGAAGCCTGCGAGAATACCGCTTTCCATAGCTTCCTTGACGCCTGCCTCGATGGAGGGGATGAACTCCTGCGAGATGTGACCGCCAGTGACGGCATTGCCGAACTCGAAGGTCTGCCCTTCGGTGGTGTCCAGCGGCTCGAAGTTCATCAGCACCTTTGCGAACTGGCCGGAACCACCAGTCTGCTTCTTGTGCGTGTAGCCCTGATCCATAACGGCCTTGCGGATGGTCTCACGGTAGGCAACCTGAGGCTTGCCCTGGTTGCATTCCACCTTGAACTCGCGGCGCATACGGTCGACGATAATGTCGAGCTGCAGCTCACCCATGCCGGCAATCAGCGTCTGACCGGACTCTTCGTCAGTGGTGACCTGGAAGGTCGGGTCTTCTTCCGATAGCTTCGCCAGAGCGATACCCATCTTCTCCTGGTCGGCCTTGGTCTTCGGCTCCACAGCCACCTGAATCACCGGATCAGGGAAGGTCATGGAATCGAGGGAAATCGGAGCGTCCATGGCGCACAGAGTGTCGCCGGTGGTGACGTTCTTCAGACCAACGAAGGTGTAGATGTTGCCAGCGGTAGCCTCGTCAACCGGGTTCTCCTTGTCAGCGTGCATCTGGAAGATCTTGCCGACGCGCTCTTTCTTGCCACGAGTGGAATCGAGCACGGAATCGCCCTGCTTGACCGAGCCAGAATAGACGCGCACGAACACGAGCTTGCCGTAGAACGGGTGCGTAGAGATCTTGAAGACCAGCGCCGAGAATGGATCGGACTTGACCGGCTTGCGGTCGATCTCAATGGACTCGTCGGAAGGATCGTAACCCTTAATTGCGGGAACATCCTCTGGGCTGGGCAGATAATCCACCACGCCGTCAAGCATGGGCTGCACGCCCTTGTCCTTGAAAGCAGAACCGCAGAAAACAGGGAACGCTTCCTTGTTGACAGTAAGCTGACGCACTGCTGTGCGAATTTCCTCTTTGGAGATCTCTTCGCCGCCGAAGAACTTCTCCATCAGAGAATCATTGGTTTCAGCAACGGCCTCGATGAGGGCGTTGTGGTATTCCGCGGCCTTGTCTTTCAGATCATCTGGGATGTCGGTGGTGTCGTACTTGGCGCCGAGCTCCTCGGTGCCGTTCCACACATAAGCCTTCATCTCAACGAGATCCACCACGCCGGTGAAGTCGTTCTCGGAGCCGATCGGCAGCTGCATCACAAGCGGGGTAGCACCCAGCTTGTCTTTGATGGTGTCGACGGAATAGTAGAAGTTCGCACCGAGCTTGTCCATCTTGTTGATGAAGCAGATGCGCGGTACGCCGTACTTGTCGGCCTGACGCCACACCGTCTCGGACTGCGGTTCCACGCCTTCCTTGCCGTCGAACACGGCCACAGCACCATCGAGCACGCGCAGAGAGCGCTCCACCTCGGCCGTGAAGTCCACGTGGCCGGGGGTGTCGATGATGTTGATCTGGAACTTGTCGCCAGTGTCGTGCGACTGGCGGCTCCAGAAGCAGGTGGTGGCGGCAGACTGGATGGTGATGCCGCGCTCCTGCTCCTGCTCCATGAAGTCCATGGTGGAAGCGCCGTCGTGCGTTTCGCCGATCTTATAGTTCTTGCCGGTGTAGTACAGGATACGCTCGGTAGTGGTGGTCTTACCAGCATCGATGTGAGCCATGATGCCGATGTTGCGGACGTGATTAAGGTCCGAAAGCACCTCTTCAGCCATGATTATTCCTCTAACTCTCTGCTGTGATTACCAGCGGTAGTGAGCGAAGGCCTTGTTGGCCTCGGCCATCTTGTGGGTGTCCTCGCGGCGCTTCACGGAAGCACCGAGACCGTTGGAGGCGTCGAGGATTTCGTTAGCCAAACGCTCGGCCATCGTCTTCTCGCGACGAGCGCGGGAGAAGTCAGTCAGCCAGCGCAGCGACAGCGTGTTCGCACGAGCGGGCTTGACCTCAACAGGCACCTGATAGGTGGCACCGCCAACGCGGCGAGAACGCACCTCAAGAGATGGGCGGATGTTGTCCAGCGCACGCTTCAACACAGCAACCGGCTCCTGCTCGGTCTTTTCTTTGACCATATCGAGCGCGGAATAAACGATGTCCTCGGCAATTGACTTCTTGCCGTCGAGGAGAATCTTGTTGATGAGCTGGGCCACGACGGTCGAACCGTAGATCGGATCGGGCAGCAGCTGATGCTTCTTAGCGGGTCCTTTACGTGACATATCTCTTACTTCGCCTTCTTTGCTCCGTACAGGGAACGACCCTGCTTGCGATCCTTGACGCCCTGGGTATCGAGTGCGCCGCGCACGATGTGGTAGCGCACACCCGGCAGATCCTTAACACGGCCGCCGCGCACGAGCACGATGGAGTGCTCCTGCAGGTTGTGGCCCTCGCCCGGAATGTAGGCGGTGACTTCGATGCCCGAAGAAAGGCGCACACGAGCGACCTTACGCAGAGCCGAGTTCGGCTTCTTCGGGGTGGTGGTGTAAACACGGGTGCACACGCCGCGACGCAGCGGGCTTCCCTTCAGCGCCAAAGTCTTCGACTTCTTCGGCTTTGCCTGACGTCCCTTGCGGACGAGCTGTTCTATAGTAGGCAACTTGAATTCTCCGATTCAGTGGTTCTTCTTGTCTTCGTGCAGCCGCCGCAGCCGCGACCACACTTTACGCAACTGAATCGTAAAGATAGCCACAGCCCACCGGCTCGATGGCCCGCTTATCTCTCGCCGCCACATTACTGCACGCGATTCAACCGATTCGCGGGATACCCCAACGCACACGCCTGTTACATAAGGCATGCCGTTGGCACACACGAAAAGCTATATTTCCAGCCACCGCGGACAACGCCACACCGACGGCAAGTGACCCCGAGGAGAAACCTCACTCGGGGCCACCGCCATGAAATTATTACCTATCGCCTCTAACCACAATCACTCATTATTTGCAACGCTCCGGCCTCCTTGCCGTACTACCTTCGTTGCTTGGCTTTAGTATATCAAAAACGGCGCAAAAACGCCAGTTGTGCTCTGGGCGTTATCGTGGGTCTCGCAGGCTTGGCAAACCTCGATGCGACACACGGCGCGACATTCCTCCACACGATTGTGTATAGTGTTGCCCTGTTGTGTGTTTTGATTTATCAAGCGCATACATGGTGGCTATAGCTCAGTCGGTAGAGCATCTGATTGTGGTTCAGAAGGTCGCGCGTTCGAGCCGCGTTAGCCACCCCAGCAGCCTCTCCCCAGCGGAGAGGCTTTTGCTTTATTGCTCAGCTCAACGCCGACCGCAGCGCTTGCCGCCGATGCCAGACAGGCCGGACGGACCCCAAGGGCCGCGACTTTCTTCGCGCAACGTGTGCAGATGATGCTTCATCGCCACCAACATGATATGCGCATCCTCCAACCCCAAGTGCCTCTCGGACTGGGACGGTGCCAGCGCGCCCTGACGCTTGGCGTAGGCGTCGAGCGTGTTGTCACCGAAGGGGCGCGCCGCACTCGGCTTCGAGCCCGAATCCCACTGACGGCTCATCGGCATGGTGTCCACGATGGTGATGTTGCCGGCGCGATATGCCTCCGCATATCCGGCCACGTTAAGCATAAAGAAACTGTGCTCAAAAGCAGCATTATGCGCCACATACGGCTGGCACACCAAGCGTTGCAGCAAACCGATTTGAGCCTCCGACCACTCGTCAAACGGCTTCAAACCGCTTTGCGCCCCGCGTTCGCGCACATCAATACCTGTCAATTCAAGGATGAATGAGTTGCCGTGACGGGCATTCGCCTCAGGCACGCCGAAGCTCAGGCGCGACTGTCCGTAGGCGTCGCCAGGCTCGTAATCCGGCTGTTCGTAGTCGCAACCAGCGGGCGCGTTGGACGGCTTGGGAGAGGCCATGTTCATGTATTCAAACCCTACGTCGATAATGTAGACACGCGCAGGATCAGTGCCGGTGGTTTCAATATCAATACCCATGACTGTGTCAATATCGCGACCTGGTAGATAGACATTGCGCCAATCGGGCTTGGGAGCAGATTTTTCCGAATACTGCGAGCGCTCAGAGCCGGGCGCAATAACGCCGGACAGATTCGCCCGCGACACAAGGTTCTCACTGTCATAGCGCTGCTGGCGTTCAGTTTTGCGACGCTCTGCGCGTGCGGCGAGAATCTGAGCGGTGCGGTCTTTGAGATCGTCAAGGTTCACACTAGCCGTGGCGTTCAGTTCGCCGTCCAAATCACTATTCAAACCAGCGTCCAACACATCTTGACCAGAGTGAGTTTGAGCAGCACTCTGCGGCGCGGTGAGCACGGCGGCCGTCCCCTTGCCCTGACGTTTGTATGTCACATTCCACAAGCCATGCGCCTGACCGGCGTCAAGCAACATATCAATTTCATCATTCAGACGGCGGTTCGCGTAGGCGAGCGCACGAGGAAGACGATATGAATCGAGCAAGCGATCGAAGTCCATCATGAATGCGGTGTTGCACTGAGCGATAATCGCTTCGAGCTGCTCACGGATGGCGTAATCGGCTTTGAGGGCGTCGTGGAGTTGCTGCGGGGGAAGCGATGCGAGCACTGTGAACGCATCCGATGCGGATTGCGGCGGGGATGTCTGCAAAGAAGTCAGTTCCGAAGCAAGCGAGCCAATGCCGCCACTCAAGTCTAGGGCGCGCACCCAATCCCAGTCAATAGGATTATTATCGGCGTCCTTGGGCATGACGAGCTTCCACTGTTCGATGTCGTCCTTCGCTTCGTCTTGCCAGCTCATAAGTTCCTTTCACTGCCTACTAACTATCTACACCACACACAACCGCACAGTGTCACCCGACCTCCCTTATAGGTGTCAGGCTATATGTCGAACCCGAGCTCAGCAGCGGCTTCAGTAGGAACAGGATCGTTGCACCAATAGTCTTCGAGGTTCTCGTAAGTGGTCAGGGAACGGATCTCGGCTTTGTCGATGTAGAGTTCGCCACTTAAGTGGTCGGTCTCATGCTGGAAGATGCGCGCCGGCCAGCCGTGCATGCGCGCCTTGTGATGTTTGCCGTCCTCGTCGTCCCATTCGGCCTCGATGTCGAGCCAGCGGCGGCGCACGGCTTGATAGCCGTCGAAGCTCAGACACCCTTCGTAGAAGCTGCGGGTTTCATCGCCGACGGGCTTGTAAGAAGGGTTGATGATGACATGGAACGGCAGCTCAGCGATTTCGCGCGGGTCGTCGGCGTCGTCTCGCACGTGGTCTTCGATCACAGCCAAGGCAAGTCCAAGGCCGATTTGGGTGGCCGCAAGCCCCACGCCGGGCGCTTCGAGCATGGTGGCGCGCATGGCGTCGATGAGTTTGGACAGCGTGCGCTTGGACAGTTGGCCAGTGTATCGCGCCGTCTGTTGGCGCAACACTGGTTCACCCGCCTGCACGATGGGCAGGATCTTGTCTTTTCCGCCGGTTTTGATGAGCTGTTCGACTGCGCGGTTCAACTCAAGGTCGACTTTGGAATTATGTGCAAACATTGTCCCTCCTACAGTGCGAGTTCGCTGGCGACGACCTTGGCCAGACGGTCGCACACTTCGTCGGCCTGCTGCTGAGTTGCAGCCTCAGCCATCACACGCACCAGCGGCTCGGTGCCGGATGGGCGCAACAGCACGCGCCCCGTCTGCCCCAACAACGCTTCTTCCTTTTCAATAGCTCTCAGCACAGCGGAGTTTGTCTTGGCAGCCATTTTGTCGACGTTCGGTACGTTGACCAGCGTCTGCGGCAGCTGTGGGAAGTCGGAGGCAAGTTCCTTCAGGCTCTTGCCCGAGCGCATCACTTCATTGCACAAGGTCAGCGCCGTCAGCGTTCCGTCGCCGGTGGTAGCGAATTCGCGGTTGATTACATGCCCAGATTGCTCGCCGCCGAGCGAATAGCCGCCCTTAAGCATCTCCTCAAGCACGTATCGGTCACCCACGCTTGTCTGCACGGTGGTGATGCCCATGTCTTTCAAGGCGAGCTTCAGGCCGAGGTTGCTCATCACAGTGACAACGAGCGTATTGTGAGCAAGTTTGCCTTCACGCTGCTTGGCGCGCGCCAGAATGCCCATGATCTGATCGCCGTTGACCATGTTGCCTTCCTCGTCCACCGCCAGGCATCGGTCGGCATCGCCGTCGAAAGCCACGCCCATTGCGGCGTCGGATGCCTTGACCATGGCCTGCAACTGTTCAGGGTGCGTGGAGCCGGCGTTCTTATTGATGTTATATCCGTCCGGCGAAGCGTTAATCACGATCACGTCCGCACCGGCGCGACGCAACGCCTCGGGAGCCACCACCGAGGTGGCACCGTTGGCGCAATCGGCCACGATCTTCAAGCCCTTCAATGGCGTGGGCTGCGTTTTGTCGGCGTCAAGCGGGGCAATGGCCGACACCAAGTGGTCAATATACAGGTTGGTGGCCGTCACGGTGTCATGGCTCACGCGCCCTACGCCCGCGCCAGTTGGGCGCTCCCAATCGCCCCCGAGCACGGTTTCAATCTCATCTTCCTTCGCGTCCGGCAGTTTGAAGCCGCCGCGAGCGAAGAATTTGATGCCGTTGTCAGGCATGGGATTGTGAGAAGCGGAAATCACCGCGCCCATCTCCACGTTGAGCACGGAGGTCAAATAGGCGACGCCGGGAGTGGGAATGATGCCCGCGTCAATCACATCGAATCCGCCCGCGCTCATGCCGGCAGACAGCGCCGAAGCAAGGAAATCGCCAGACACGCGAGTGTCTCGCCCCACCAGCGCACGGCGACGCCCCTCGGGCTGATCGTCTTTCGTGCGACTGTCCCCCAGCACGCGCACGGCAGCGTCACCCAAATCGAGCGCCAACTGCGCGGTTAAGTCCCTATTCGCCAATCCGCGCACACCGTCGGTTCCGAACATACGTGGCATAAGTTTCAACGCCTCGCTATCTCAAGTTGTATTGCCAATGCACCATCGTACCCAACAGGGTTCGCCATACAAGGCACGAGCAGAACAAAGCGGAACATCTCGCGCATTTTTTATAGGACAATACGTCACGATAAGGTGGGAAACATGCAGTATTTTGAACACGATATTAAAGGTATTGACGGCAGCGTTGCCAAGTTTGTGGGCTATTGCCCAGACAACAGCGAGGAGATCGACTTGGGGCGCACCCGCCCCGCTGTGCTGGTCATTCCTGGCGGCGGCTACGAAATGACCTCGGACCGCGAGGCTGAGCCTATCGCCTTGCGATTCCTTGCCGCCGGTTTCAATGCCTTCGTTCTGCGCTATTCGGTGTGGCCGTCCGTGTTCCCCACTGCGCTACTTGAAGCCGCCGAAGCAATGAGGCAGATCCGCCAGAATGCGGCACAATGGCATGTCAACCCCAACCAGATCGCCGTTCTCGGATTCTCGGCTGGTGGCCATCTGGCGGCGAACCTGGCCACCAGCACCTCAGACGATGTGATGCGCGAACACGGTTATGACCCGGATGCTGTGCGCCCCAACGCCCTGATGCTCGCCTATCCGGTCATCACCTCCGGCCCACTTGCCCACCGCGGCAGTTTCGACCATCTGCTGGGTGAACGCAAGGCAGATCAGCAAGCTTTGGACGCTGTTTCTATTGAGAAGCACATTGACAAGGCGACCCCGCCCGTGTTTGTCTGGCACACTATGCCGGACGATTGCGTGCCAGTTGACAACACAGTGATGCTCATTCAGGCCTGCAAGGCGGCGGGGGTCAACGTGGAAGCACACCTCTTCCCCCAAGGCGGACACGGGTTGGCGCTCGGCACCGAAGAGACCGCATGGCACGGAACCGACGGCATAGAGCAGTGTGTGCAGTCTTGGCCTCAGCTTGCCTGCGCATGGCTTGAGCGCACTTTCGTCTGCAAATAGTCGATTTGTTGTTCCAGCTCATCAATACGCCGTACTTGCTGATAGATCAGCAAGTCGCGCATATCGATAGCCCCGCTTTTTGAAGAAGTCGGAATAGCTATCGCACGCTGGCGCAACTCGCCAGCAGGAACCCCCGATTTGTCTGTTATCTCAGACAATCCTGCGGATAGCGATGTTAGGCTGCGAGTTCTGAGGCAGTCACCTCTATAAAAATCAGAACTCTTCCATCTGGAAAAGCACCGCTCGATGCGCTTGTAGCCGACCAATGCTGGGTCAAGCCCCGCCTCGCGAAACAGCTTCACGGGAGATTCGCCGTTCCTATATCGTTGCATACACTGCATCTTGAAATCTTCCGCATAGATAATGCGTCGTTGTGTTGCTTCGGCCACGGCAGGAAGCCCCTTCAAGTAGGCCACTTCCTCCAAGCTGAACATTCCTCCACCACTTGCCATATCGCCCCCTTGGTTATAACTATATCTGCTATGGTCTGGCGCGGAACATGTCTGCCATACTTCCGTGCAGTTCACTAGGTGCGAGGTTACCCCTAGTGAACAGAAGAATAATGGGGCAGATTCAGGTGCACATACCCCCCTGAGCGCAATTATCGCGCGGCTAATGTGAGATACGACACTCAATGTGATAGCGACACTCAGTGCGTTACGACACTCAGTGCGTTTGCGGCAGCCAATGCAATACCGGCTTTAAAAACCAATGGCACCACTTAAAACACGATAACCGCCATGCAGCTTACGCTCAGCAAGCCTTCGGTATAGTATGGGATTGCATTACTACAGTTCCCTTCATCATCGTGGACGAGGAGACATCAATGAGCATCGCGGCGTGGGATTCCTTCTTGAATGATCAGGACAGTTGGCCTCCCGCTTCGCGCACCAAAGATTCCGACAATCGCACGACAACACCGCGCGACACTCTGGCGGACACCACATTCGTTAAACGCAAGCGCATGAGCCGTGAGGAACGCCGCGTACAGATTCTCCAAGCGGCAGTGAAAGTTATTGCCGTCAAAGGTTTTTGGGGCATGTCCCTACAAGACGTTTCCGACGAACTGGGCATTACTGAAGCAGCGCTCTACCACTACATCTCATCAAAAGACGATTTAATTAACATGGTGCTCTCTGAATGCTACGACACCCCCGACGCAGACAAATACAATGCTGCCACTGCTGCTGCGGTTGACGCAGATGGACATCGCGTACACTACTATCCGCGCTACTGCCTGAACATCGTGCTATACAACCTGCAGCGCCCTGAGCTGGTGCAGCTGTATTCTGTGCTCAATGGCGAGGCGCTCAGCCCAGCACACCCTGCACATAATTTCTTTATTGGACGTCACCAGCGTCAATGGGAAATGGTCTGCTCGATGAACTGGCTACTGCCGCCTGGGATTGACGAAGATCGGTTCTACGATTTGTATACGCTGGCTATGAGCGCAATGGATGGATTGCAGTACCGTTGGCTGAGCGACGATTCAATGAGCCTGCTGGAACAGTGGATCAGCGTTTCTGAGATTATCTTCCCTGAATCTCAATGGCGCGGTTTTACCGACCCTTCGGAATACAACCCTTCAGACCAACGATGCTTGCTATCACACTAGTGCAACTCCACCACGGCCACACCGAACGGCTTTAGCTCAATCAGCCCATCAATCACTTCGTCGGTGAGCAGATCCTTGCCGCCATCCAGCTCCGGCACGCGCATTTGCTTGGCCGTGTTGGACGAGTTGATGAGGAAGGCGTACTTTGTGCCGTCGTCGCTCACGCGAATCGACAGACCTACATCATCCGGCGTGTCGATGGAATTCAAGCCGAGCGTGTTGACCAGCATGGAGACGAACGCCCTCATGCCAGCTTGGTCGAGCGGCGTGCCGACGAAATAGGCCTTGCCTTGGCCGAAATCGTTGACACTGAGCGCAGGGCTGCCGGTGTAGAACTCGTCGCCACCGTAAGTGCCCAAGACTTTTGCGCTCTCGCAGTGCATAATGCTCGCCACGATTTCACCCTTGGCATTAACACCATCAACCGCTTCACCTTGAACATCAATCGTCTCGTCGGGCGCGCGCGCGTCAATCTCCTCAACCCACATGCCCATGAGATGGCGCAACTTGCCCGGATAGCCGCCGGGCACCACCAAGTCGTGCTCGTCGTGGATGCCGGCCATATAGCCCGTCACGAAGTTGCCGCCACCAGATACGTAGGCTTCGAGGTTCTCAGCCACACCGGGCAACACACAAATTAGCGCTGGAGCGACAATCAGGTCGTATTGCTTGAGCTTGTCGAGCGGGGTGGCGCTTTCGATGAAGTCGACCGGCACATTGCTCCGCCACAGCGGGCGGTAGAAACGATGCACTTCGTTGGGGTAGGAGAACCCTGCGGTGGGCCCCACGCAGCCTTCAAGTGACCAGTAGCTCTGCCAATCGAACATGATGGCGACGCGCGCCTTGATCGTCGAGCCCATGATGCGCTTGCCGATGCGGGCCAACTCCTCCCCCAAGGCCGCGGTCTCCTTGAACACGCGGGAATCTTCGGTGCCGTCATGCGCGATCACCGCACCATGAAAGCGTTCGCAACCACCGAGGGACTGCCTCATCTGGAAGAACTGCACGGTGTCGGCGCCGTGAGCCACAGCCTGCCAACTGAGTTTGCACACCTCACCTGGGCGCTTGACCTTGCAGAACGGGAACCAGTTCTGCTGGTTCGGGGTCTGCTCCATCAACATGAACGGCTTGTTGCCGCCGATGCCGCGCATGAGGTCGTGGCACATGGCGGTGAAGCTGGGCGGGGTGTCCATTCCTGGGTAGTTGTCCCAGCTGACCACGTCCATCTCCTTGGCCCATTCAAAGTAGTCGAGATCCTTGAACGTACCCATGAGGTTGGTGGTGATCGGCGTGGTGGCATCATATTTACGAATCGCGTCGCGTTCGTTCTTGTAGCATGCGAGCTGCGCCTGGCTTTGGAAGCGACGATAATCCATCTGCAAGCCGGAAATCACACACTTGGCGTCGCTGATACCGTCACCGTAGCTGACGGGCGGTACCACGTCGGCCCAATCGGTGATGGTATGGCTCCAGAAGTTTGCGCACCACGCCTGGTTGAGTGCTTCGACTGTGCCATACTTGGCCTTGAGCCACTCGCGGAAGGATTGCCCACACTGGTCGCAATAGCACAGGCCGCCACCGCCACCGTATTCATTGCACACATGCCAGTTCACTAGACCCGGAGTGCCGGTGTAACGTTCAGCCACGCGGGAGGCCAAGGCACGAGAGGCCTCGCGGAAGTACGGCGAGGTCGGGCAGAAGTTGTGTCGACCTCCGAACACGTGGCGAGTGCCGTTCTGCTCGGTGCGGATTACTTCAGGGTGCAGGCGCACCATCCAGGCGGGAATCGCGCCAGTGCCGGTGGCCATCACGATGTTGAAATCGTGTTTGACGAGCAGCGCAACGATCTTGTCGAGCATGGTGAAGTCGTAAGTGTTTTCAGCAGGCTGCAGCAGCGCCCACGAGAACACGTTGATAGTGACCGAGTTGACATGCGCGCGCTCAAGCATTTCAATGTCGCGTTCCCAAGTGTCTTCGGGCCACTGCTCGGGGTTCCAATCGCCGCCGAACAGGAAGTGGTCATAAATCGGCTTCATTGTTTTAAGCTCTCCTTGTGCAATTCATGTCTTATATATCAGCGTCTTAGTTGTACAGATTGCCGATGGCGTATCACCCAGCTTGGTAGCGCACCTGGTTGAAATCAACCATGCCACTGCCATGCGCGTACACACCGAGCAGTATTCCTGTAAACCCGCCGGCGTTGGTGAAGCTCAGCACTTTGCCACTAGCTGCACCAAGCTGGATTTCTTCAGCTGAACTGCTAACAGCAAAGCTGTAGCCGTAATCGTCACCTTGCACACTCAAAGTCACCGGCTTGTCTGCCGACACCTGCACAGAACCGACTGTAGAAACCAGCCCAGCGTTGTGCACGCTAGCCTCAACCATAGCCATGCCATCTTCAGCTGCATGCATGGCAACTGCCATGTAGTGTTTGGCGTTCGCATATATCACAATGCCGGCCGTTCCTGAAATAAGCTGCGTGGGGTCAAGTATGGTTGCCGTGAACGTGCAGCGGAAATTAGTCTGCCGCGTGCCAATCAGCGGCGCACCCGATGTCAAATCGAAATCCTGCACTGCTGCTTCCACGCGAATATGAGAACCATCATCGTCCACCTCAAAACGATGCGCTTCGTCGATGGCAGGTGTAATCCATGCAATCTCATCTTCCAACGCATCGCCGCAACCGTTAAGCAGGCAATCATAGGATTGATCAGCAAGCTCAGGCCAACCGTCCTTCCATGTGAACCACACAGCATAGGGCTCACGACCAAGCCAGCCTTGGGCAGGGTATTCGTCATTATTGCGCGTGCCATGGAACACCATCAGCGTTCGGTCAGCTTCAAAATGAGCGCAATCGCAGTGTCCGATGGCTTGCAGGGTCAAGTGCGTGCTTCGATTAGTGATTAGCGGATTGCCAGGATACATCTCGTACGGGCCAGTCGCATTAGCCGAGCGGGCAATATTCTCCATATGGCCAGATTCTGTGCCGCCTTCGGCCCACATAAGGTAATACATGCCGTCACGCTTGTACATGTGCGGCCCTTCTGGATTTGAGCCGGTAATGCCTCCGCAGATACGCTGACGCTTGGTCAACACAGTTCCAGTGGACACATCAATGCGTGACAAATAGATTCCAGGAGCTTCACGCTCGCCGCTCTCGTCAGGCTCGCCGCCTTCGTTGCCGCAAATATAGACTGAGCCGTCGTCGTCAAAAAACAGACTGGGATCAATGCCCGGCCAACCTTCCACCCAAATCGGATCAGACCAGCCGTTATGCGGATCGTCGGTGGTGAGAATCATGTTGCCTTTGTTGACGTTAGTGACGATCAGATAGTATCGGCCGTCATGGTAGCGCAGCGTCGGCGCGTAGATGCCCTGACTGTTGCCCATGGATTCATAAGGGAACTGAGTCTGCCTGTCCATTGCGTCGCCAATACGCTGCCAATGCTCACCGTCAGTACTTTCAAACACGGGCAGCCCTGGGAAAAATTCAAAGGAACTGTTGACCATGTAATACGTGCCTTGCGGTGTTTCACAGATGGTTGGATCTGGATAGAAACCTGACGCGATACGCTTGGCATCAGTGACATTAAAGAGAGTCATTGGCGGAACATACTTTCTTCGTTGAAGGTTGCATAATTACGGCTTGGTGTAGAAGGCTCCCGCCAGCGTCGTGGCCGACGGGAGCCTAGTTCATGCGTATACTACATGCGCATGGATGCTCAATGGCGCATGGCGTATACGATGCACATGCTGCGCATCACACATGCAGCGGATCAGTACCAGGGCGCGCCAGCACCGGCAGGGTGTGGTAGCCATACTGCTCGGTGTACCACTTGCCCGGCTCGTATGCGGTGCCAGTGATGATGTTCGTCCACGCTTGGCCAGAACCGTCGTCCGGCACGTAGAAGCGAGCCACGCCGTCCTCGCGGAACACCGGTGCCACCAGCACGTCGTCGCCCAGCATGTACTGGGTGTCGATGTCCTCGCAGGTCGGGTCATCCGGGAATTCGAGCACCATAGCACGCATCATCGGCACGCCGCTCTTGTGGGTTTCCTGCGCCATCTTCTCCAAATACGGCTTGAGCTGGAGCTTCAATTCAGTGAACTCGCGGGACACGTCCACCGCTTCGTCGCCATACAGCCACGGCACCTTGTACGCGGTGGAGCCGTGGTAGCGCGAGTGCGAGCTGAGCAGACCGAACTGCGTCCAGCGCTTGTACAGATCCGGCGTGGCCTGATCCTCGAAGCCGGCGATGTCGTGGCTCCAATAGCCGAAGCCGGACATGCCGAAGCTCAGGCCCGCGCGCAGCGACTCGGCCATCGACGGATAGTTGGACGAGCAGTCGCCGCCCCAGTGCACAGGGAACTGCTGGCCGCCGACGGTGGCGGAACGCGCGAACAGGATGGCCTGATCAGCGCCCTTGGTCTCCACCAGCACGTCGTAGACAGCCTCGTTGTACTGCTGGGTGTAGTAGTTGTGCATCAGCTCTGGGTCGGAACCATCGTAATACTTCACGCCCTTGGTGGGGATACGCTCGCCGAAGTCGGTCTTGAAGCAGTCCACACCCATAGCAACCAAGCGCTTTAAGTGATTCTGATACCACTTGGTGGCCTCGGGGTTCGTGAAGTCGACGATGGCCATGCCGGCCTGCCACAAATCCCACTGCCACACGGAGCCGTCCTCGTTCTTGATGAAGTAGCCCTTCTTGGCACCTTCCTCAAACAGCGGGGACTTCTGGCCGATATAGGGGTTGATCCACACGCAGATCTTCAAGCCACGCTCATGCAGCTTCTTGAGCAGCCCCTCGGGGTCGGGGAACTTGGACTTGTCCCACTCGAAGTTGCACCATTCGAGTTCCCTCATCCAACGGCAGTCGAAGTGGAAGACGCTCAGCGGGATGTTGCGCTCGGCCATGCCGTCAACGAACTCAAGCACGGTCTTCTCGTCATAATCGGTGGTGAAGGAGGTGGACAGCCACAGGCCGTAGCTCCAATCCGGCACCAGCGGCGGCTTGCCCGTCAGGTCGGTGTAGGTGTTGAGGATGGACTTCAGGTTCTCGCCACCAATGACGGAATAGCTCATTTCCTCGCCCGGCACGGAGAACTGCACGCGCGAGACCTTCTCGGAACCGACCTCGAAACTCACCTTGCCCGGGTTGTCGACGAACAGACCGTACTTCTTGTTGGACAGATAGAACGGGATGTTCTTATATGCCTGCTCGGTGCCGGTGCCGCCGTCCTCGTTCCAGATGTCGACCGTCTGGCCGTTCTTGATGAAGTTGGTGAAGCGTTCGCCCAGACCATAGATCTTCTCGCCAACGCCGAGGTCGAGCTGCTCGGTGACGTGCAGCTGGCCTTCAGGATCAGTCACCAGCCCCTTGGCACGCCAGCCGGAGTGCGCGATTTTTTGGCCGTCATACAGGTATGTGAAGTCGATGGTTTCACCCTTAGCGATTTCGAGGGTGAGGCGACCGGAGGTGAAGGTCCACTTGTCGTCATCTTCGGTGATGTGAACGTCTGGATCGGTTTCGTTCAGATTGAACTTCGGGCAGTTGCTGCGATCTTTGCGCAGGTTGATGAGCCTGGTGGTGATGATGTCGGGGCGCGGTGAGGTGACCTCGATGGTGAGGATGCCACCACCCAAGGTCATGCCCGGATTGTAGATAGGGGTGCCGAAGGGGCAGAACAGTGTGAGCTTCTTGGGCTCAACATTTGCGGTGTAAATATTGGCCGCATATTTGACATCAAAACCGTCTTTGATGAGCCAGCCACCGTTAAGAAACTTCATATGCGCTCCTTTGCAATCATGTGCATATTTTGGTTATTTATTAGTTTATAGATAAGCGTTAGGCGACACGGCCAACATGGGTGATTTCCTCGACGGATTTTCCAACGAAAACCTCCGCCTCAGGGGCGAGCGCATAGGCGTTGGTCTTGTTCGACCAATAGCGCAACGCCTTGTCGGCGGACATGTCGATGGTGATCTCACGGCGCTCGCCGGCATCAAGCTCCACTTTGGTGAACCCTTTAAGTTCCTTGGCGGGGCGATCCTCGCCGGTGCCCTCAAGACCGAGATACACTTGGGCGACGGTTTTACCTGCACGCTCGCCGGTGTTGGCTGCGGTGAAGGTCACGCGGATGATGTCACCTTCACGCTTCGCCACGAAGTTAGAGTATTCAAAGCTCGTGTAGCTCAAACCGTGGCCGAAGGGGAAGAGCACCGGCACCTGCTTGGTGTCGAAATAGCGATATCCCACATAGATGTCTTCCTTGTAATCGACGTGCCCCTTCAGCCCGAACGTGCCGATTGCGTGAGCCGGCTCGTCGGCGAGCGCAACGGGGAACGTTTCGGGCAGGTGCCCGCTTGGGTTCACGCGCCCCAATAGCACTTCAGCCAGCGCAGTGCCCGATTCGCACCCCGCATACCAGTTCCACACAATGGCCTTGGCTTTGGCCGCCCATGGCATCTCAATCGGGGAACCGGCCACAAAAGCAAGCACGGTGTTCGGCGCGGCGTCAAGCAATGCTTCGATCAGCTCGTCTTGGCTGTAGGGCAAACGCATGTCGGCGCGGTCGCGTCCCTCCAAGTCGTGCTCGTGATCGAGACCGCCGATGAGCAGCACTGGATCTCCAGCCTGTGCATATTCACGCGCTTTAGCTACGGCCTCGTCGCGTAAAGCAAGCGCATGTTCGGCGTCATTGACGTTTGAGCCTGTGGAGTTTTCAAGGCTTTCCTCCTGCCAGCTTTCGTCTTGGTTGACCTGCTGCGCCGCATAGCCTTCGACGTATTCGATTTCGACGTTGCCACCAAGCGCCCCGTTCAGCCCCAGCAGCGGCGAAATCTCATGCAACGCCTTGATGACGGCCGAACCGCCGCCGTTGGAGTGGATGCGGTCGGCGTTGGCTCCGACAACCAGCAGTCTGCTCATCGTATGCTCGTCGAGAGGCAGCAGGTTGCTCTCGTTCTTGAGCAGCACGATGGATTCACGGGCGACATCAAGCGCCGTGCGCGCATGGTCGAGCGTGGCATACGAACCAGCCTTGCGATTCTTTCTGCTGTCGCCCAGCATGTGCAGCGCGTCCATAACGGCGAGCACATTAAGCACTTTCTTATCAAGGTCGCTTTCCTGAACTTCACCGGCTTCGATAGCCCGCTTCAACGGCTGTGCGAAATAGTATTTGTCGAAGTTCGGCGTGACGGACATCTCGACATCAAGGCCAACCTCAGCGCTTTCCTTGGTGCGCTTGACGGCGCTCCAATCGGAGACGACGAAGCCCTCGAAGCCATATTCGCCGCGCAGAATGTCATCAAGCAGCTTCTTCGATTCACAGCACTGCTCGCCGTTGACGAGGTTGTAGGCGCCCATGATGGACAGCACCCCGCCCTCCTTGACGGCCGCTTCGAAGGCCGGCAGGTAGATTTCGCGCAATGCACGCTCGCTGATGGTCTCGTCGACATCCAAGCGGTCAGTTTCCTGGCTGTTGGCGGCATAATGCTTGGCACATGCGGCCACGTCGCTGCCCTGCACGCCTTGAATGTAGGCGACGCCTTGGACGGCAGTCAACACTGGGTCTTCGCTCATGTATTCAAAGTTGCGGCCGCACAAAGGGCTGCGCTTGATGTTGATGGACGGCCCCAGAATCACGTCTTTGCCGCGTCCTCGCGCCTCGGCGCCCAGCACTTCGCCGGTGGCGCGGGCAAGGTCGGGGTTCCATGTGGAGGCGACAGCAGAGCCGGAGGGCAGATAGGTCACATAGTCGCGTGTGTTATACAGCGGCGCCCAGTTGTCGTTGTGAAGTTCGGCGCGTACGCCCATCGGGCCATCATCCATTTTGAGAGATGGAATGCCCACGCGAGGCGCGTCACCGCTTTTGAATAGGCCTGCGGCGTGCACGATGGCGATTTTCTCGTCCAACGTGAGCTTGCCCAACAGTTCCTTGGCAACGGCCTTATTTGCTTCAGTGATGGCGGTCATTGGCTAATCACTCTTTCTTGCTTGTTTAATTACTAGACGTTATTCAACATTGATTTTGAAGCCGATGGGCAATGTGCTCTGTTCGCCTTCACGAGCAGCCGGATGAATAACCATCCCATCATCGACGCGTTCGTAAGACACCAATCCAGCTCCCAACTGCTCCACCGACGTCACAATCCCGTTGAACGGCGGTTTAACGCCATCATGAAAGCGTGCAAAAGTGGCGAGCTTCAGTTCACTTTGATCAACAGGATTAAGGCAGAACGCATAAATTGCACCGTTCTTAGCGGTAAATCGCCAATCTTGAGCTGTCCAAGCAATGAGCTTCTCAGAGAACATGCCGCTATCTGGCTTGGTCGGCCCTTCTTCAGTAATACGCCAAGGGCGCGTGCCATAAATACCCTCGCCGTTTGCCTGCAACCACGCACCAATACCGGTTAACAGCTCGCGATCACGCTCAGCGATTGAGCCGTCCGCACGCGGCCCGACATTAAGCAACAGATTGCCGTTTTTACTCACCGTATCAATAAGCGAAACAACCAGCTCGGCAAGCGACTTATATTCCAGAGAATTGGTGTAACACCAAGAGTTACGCGCAATAGATGTGTCAGTTTGCCAAACAAAGGGCATGGCTGCTCCAAAGCCTCCGCGCTCCAAATCCACGATGCCAGCACCCCACATCATGCCCCAATCCTTATAGCAGATGGCAACAGGGGACTCCCACTCGACGCCGCGATTGTAATAGAAGGCAGCCACCTTTTTCATATATGGCTTAAACGCCTGGTGTTGCAGCCACCAATCGAAATACAGCAGCTCGGGGCGATAATTATCAATAATTTCGCACACGCGAAGCACCCAATCTTCAAGGTATTCCACGCTGGGTGCAGGCTCGCTCGCAATGTCCGATTCATGTGGTTCAGGCAGCATGGACGGCCAATAGAAATCGCCTTTCTTCAATGGCTCTTTGACATCAGAATCAAATTCTTTGCCATGACCCATGAACCACCAGTGTTCGGCGCGGTGGTTCGAGGTGGCGAAGTGCATGTCATGCTTCAACGTGGCTTCGCGCAGTTCACCGATGATATCGCGATGCGGGCCGGTTTCCCAAGTGTTCCAATGCGATAGTTCACTGCGGTACATCTGGTAGCCGTCGTGATGTTCGCTGACAGGGAAGTAATATTGCGCGCCGCTCGCCTTGAACAGGTCGAGCCATTCGTTTGCATCGAAGGCTTCGGCGGTGAACATCTTGATGAAGTCCTTGTAACCGAAATCCTTCTGCGGGCCGTAGGTCTTCACATGATGCTCGAACTCCGGGTAGCCTTCGATGTACATGTTGCGCGAATACCACTCGTTGCGATATTCGGGAACGGTATACAATCCCCAATGCGTGAAGATGCCGAATTTTGCGTCTGGAAACCATGCCGGAACAGGGGCTTGGCTTAGGGATTGCCACGTGTCGCTATATGGGCCGGAAGCAATGACTTCCTCAACGGCGTTCATATCAATCATCGAATGTGCTCCTGTTCCAATCAAAACCTACAGCTTGACACCACGAACGGGCGATAATCATCGCGCCACGCTCATAGGGATGCACGCGATCTTGACTCGCTAGGCATCCGTGCAATTGCGTAAGCCAGTGATCTACAGCCGCTTGTGTGTCCACGAAAATTGCACCATGACGTTCAGCCACACGCTTGGATACTGCCGCAAACTCTTCAACTTTGGCGCGCATAGCGTCTTGCGGGTTCGGCTCGAACATAAACGGACGCATCACAATAATGCCTTTCAGATTGGGTGCATCACGCTTTGTACGCTCAATGAGCTCGTCATAAACGCGCTCATACGTTTCTACTGTATTCAAACGTGCCTGCCACAACGGGCCATCAAAATAGCGCCATGCATCGTTTACACCAATCATGATGGACACATAGTCTGGGTTCAGATCAATCACATCGCTTTGCCAGCGAGAAGACATATCAACAATATCGTTACCGCTAATACCTTCGTTGATAGTACACAACGCTTTATCTGGATATACGGCAGTAAGCAGATTATGCAGCATATTGACATACCCATGCCCATAACCCCAGCCACCAGGGATAGCGGTACGGTCGCGATCGGCATCCGTGATGGAATCGCCTACGAAAACAATGCGAGAGTGCTTTTCAAAAATCAACTGTGATTCCTTTATATCTAAGGCTTTTATGCTGATATGGCCGGCCTATAAACATTCGAAAATTACCGGAGTATGCATAGAGGAAAGGCGAGGCGTCAGATACAGGTTGATCATATCTGACACCCCGCCTTGTTCAGTTATTTGAACCGTGCGAAGAGAGCGTAAGCCTCATCACTCGGCAGAATCGGAACTGGAGGTTTCCTTGTTCTTATATTCCTTCAGGATATTCTGACGCGCCTTGTTCTGATCCTTGGCGTTCTTCATATCCACCTTCAACACGGAATCGATATCCATGCCTTGAACGGTCTTGATCATCGCGCTGAAGATCTTCTCGCACTCGGATTCAGAATCAGCGAAGGACGCCTTCCAAGAGGAGTTGACGATTTCAGTCTTGATGGAACCGCGCAGAGTGGAGATCTGGGAGTTCTCCTCCGGCTGAACGTAGCTGGAACCAGCACCAACGAGCAGCATGTCGTTGTTCTTCAAATATTCCATGGTGTTGGAGGCACCCATGTGAGCCACCCAATCCTGATTCAGGGGGTTCTCGTTAGCTTTCTCGATTTCGCTAGGCCACATAACAGGGTTGTAGGTGTAGCCAGTGTCCGGATCAATATCATTGACATTCACGGTGGTGAAGTTCAAGGCAGAGATACCGTCGGAGTAAGAACCGCCGCCGTATTCGTCCGGCACGTTCTTAGTTTCACCGCTCAACACAGCAGAACCGAAGTCGGTCAAAACTGGCTTGCCGTCCTTAAGCTCCCAAGTCAGGCCCTGCACACCAGCGGAACCGCCGGTCTGATTGGAGGAAGCGTACACGCCTTCAGGTGAATACAGCCAGTTGATGAACCTGACCAAGCGCTGCTTGTTCTTAGCCTTGGAACCCAGCGCAATCATGGTCTTGTCGCCACGGGGAGCTGCACCGTAGGAGAAGATCTTCATGTCCTTCATCGGCGCCAGCATGAAGCCCTTGCCTTGAGCTTTGTTCTCGTTGGTGTTATATGCAGCCTGACCAAGCCACGGCCAGAAGGAGAAGAGCACCTTGCCGTTCTTGTACTTGGAGTTCATGGTGTCGTAGTTCTGGGTGGTGGATTCAGGATCGACAATACCGGCACGATAGGCAGCATTGAAGAACTTGATGGTGCGCTCGTAAATGCCATCTTCTTCGGTGATGGACTCGTAGTCAGAGCCGTCGCCCTTGGCTAGCACGAAGCCGACTTCGTCATAGCCATAGAAGCAGGTCGGCTGCTTGGCATTGTTCATCATGTTGCCATCCCAGTCCTTGAACAGGGACATGGCGTAGATGTCATCGGTGCCGGACTGCTCACGAGCCTTGTCCTGCATCTGCTTGAGCACAGGAATGAGGTCTTCAAGGGTGTCGATTTCCGGATAGCCGATTTCCTTGTACAAGTCCCAGCGCAGATACGGGCCGAATGTCGGCTCGAGACCTTCGCTCGGCTCGTCAGGGGTCAGGTTGTCAACCACTGCCGAGGGAATGCCCCACACGCCTGACTTCTGACCGATCTGCTCGTTAACGTAATCGGTGGCGTCCTTGTACTTGTTGATGTACGTCATGCCCTTGAGATACGGAGTCATATCTTCGATCAGGCCAGCTTTAACAAGCTTGGCACCCTTGCCGGTGTCGTAGCCGTAAATCACAATGTCGCCCAGATTGCCCGCAGCGGCACGAGTATCGAACAGAGTGCTACCGCCACCCGCAACGTTGGGAGCCACGATGTTGAGCTTGATGTTGAACTTGTCTTTGATGATCTTAGCGAACCAACCCTTTTGCTCGCCCTGGTAGTTTGCCAGGCCGTCAAAGACTTCAACGGTCATCAAAGAGTTGTCATCCTTGTCGCTAGCGGTGCTGTTGCCGCAAGCAGCCGTTGAGAAAAGCGCGGTAACAGCCACACCGACTGCGAGCGCCCTAGTGAGCGTTGTCTTGAATTCCATAATTGGAAACCTCCTTGTATTCCTTTCTTTTGTATTCAGTTATGGGGAAAACGTTTGTTGACAGAGCGGCTCAGCAATTAAGGATTGCTACTCGCAAACCCAATGCTGCCTTCGCTCGGCTATCGCCTCACTCAGGCTGAGCCTACGCAC
>CAVFKU010000016.1:0-27630 GCA_963623245.1 Parabacteroides merdae | reverse complement strand
CTTGGGATAACAGTTCACCCCCTGTTATCCCGAGCGAAACCTCGCAACAGCCGCAGTTAAAAACTCATGTCGCCACACTTGCGCTGGTATGTCCATGCGGGGGATTACTGTGGCTATCTGTAAACCACAGACCGTTGGTTGTTTGCGCGAGAGCGCAAGCCGAAGTTTGGTTCGCCAAGCCAGCGCAGGTTGAGAAATATAGCCCGTCAGTGGGTGCGCGAGTTTGCTCGTGTGTTATGTTGCTCCGCCTGTGCGCGGGGCTTTTTTATTGCCTCGGCGAGACTGCCAAAATCAATGGCCAATTTAGGAAGGAACGCCATGAAGAGGCCCGAAAAGGAAGCGGTGGTCGCCCAGCTGACGGAACAGTTCCGTGACGCTGATGCTGTCTACCTGACCGAGTACCGCGGGCTTACCGTTCCGCAGATTTCCGATCTGCGCGAAAAGCTAGGCCGCGATACTTCCTACACAGTGGCTAAGAACACGCTGGCACGCATCGCCGCCAAAGAAGCGGGCATCGAGGGTCTTGATGAAGTGCTCTCTGGTCCCATCGCCATCACCTTCGTGAAGGGCGACATTATCGAGGCTGCGAAGGTCATCCGTGACTTTGCCAAAGAAAACAAAACCCTCGTCATCAAGGGCGGCTATGCCGATGGCACCGTCTACGACGCCGAAGGCACCAAGCAGCTGGCGGATCTCAAGTCCCGTCCGCAGCTCCTCGCCGAATTTGCCGGCGACATCAAGGCCACCATGTCCAAGGCCGCGTATCTGTTCAACGCTCTGCCCACCAAGGCTGTGCGTACCATCGATGCGCTGCGCGACAAGCAGGAAAAGGCCGCTTGATTCGTCTGGCATTAGCCGCATGAATCGATATAACTGAATAAGAAACCAAGAAATTTAAGGTGACGGGCACCTCTTCATTTACCCCGTCACCAAGATGGAAAGGAAGCCAATAATGGCTAAGTACACCAATGATGAGCTGCTCGAAGCTTTCGGTGAGATGACCCTGGTCGAGCTCTCCGAGTTCGTCAAGGCCTTCGAAGAGAAGTTCGATGTTGAGGCCGCTGCTCCGGCTGCCGTTGCTGTTGCTGCTGCTCCGGGCGCTGCTGCTGGCGCTGCCGCTGAAGAGAAGAGCGAATTTGACGTCATCCTCTCTGCTGTTGGCGATAAGAAGATTCAGGTCATCAAGGCCGTGCGCGGCATCACCTCCCTGGGGTTGGCTGAGGCCAAGGCTCTGGTGGACGGCGCTCCGAAGCCTGTTCTGGAAGGCGCCAAGAAGGAAGACGCTGAGAAGGCTAAGGCTGAACTGGAAGAGGCCGGCGCTACCGTCGAACTCAAGTAATTTATGCGGCTTGCGCCGCAAGATGTTCAAGCAAACCCCGCACCTGCACGTCAGGCGACGGGGTTTCGCTTATGGAGGGAAGTTGTTAATTCGTGCCGCATAATCCCGCGAAAAACCTTACCTCATGACACAATAGAGAACAGTGTGCGAACTTTTAGCAAGGAGTGCCCGTGATGAACGAGACCTATCAGTGGCGTGTACAGGTGAGCAGCGGCCAGCAGATCACCGTTCGTTCGGGGGAAACCTTAGAGATAGGGCGCAAGCCATTACGCCCGTTGCCTGACGATGGCACACCCCGTCTTGAAATCGCGGATTCCACGAAGTCCATGTCGAAGCGTCATGCGCGATTCAAAGTCAGCACAAACGGGCAAGCCGTGTTGCGTGATTTACAATCCACCAACGGCTCATATGAGGTAAATCCCAACGGCGAACTGACGCGCTTACCGGCGGATGAAGATTTCGTTTTGCAAAACACTGCTGTGCGCTTACAGTTCGGCGATGTGCCGATTGATTTCACGCCTCTGGCTGAAAGCGAGCATTCCAGCGAGGCTCAAGTGCCGAATTTGTTCCCGCAATCTGCGGTACAAACGCGTCAAGAGCCGGATGCGTCCGACATGTCCGTTGATGAAATTCTTGATTTGCGAGCGGGCGACCCCACTGCGATATTCCGTGCGACTGCGAACGCGGCTGGAACTCCGGCGGCGGGGCAGCAGACACAAACGCCAGCTGATTCAATGCCGAATCGTATCGCGCAATCCCAGCAGCCGAACGCGCCGCGAGATTTATTTGCCGACGCGATAAGCGAACAGTCACAGTTATCTCAAGGCAGCGAAGCGGCTAATACGCCTAATGCGACTGATATGCCTTATACAGCTGCTGCCACCAATGTGCCTTCTTCTGAACGTTCTGGGCCGCATGACGTTGCCCCCGTTCACATTGCTGCACCTGCTGAAGATCCCAAGCCTTCCGTGCCAATTGAGCAGCCTGCTGCTAACAGCAGGCCAGCTAGTGACAGTCAAATAACGCAGCCCATAGCTATTCAGCCAGTTGGCGTCACCCAGAAGAATGCACCGGTTGTCCACCCTGTTGATGTCACCCAGCAAACTCAACCAGTTGCTCTTCCTGTGAATCCCGCGAACTCTGCGAACTCTGTGGCGTATGCTCCAGCTTTTGAGCCTGGTTCCGTATTCGACAAGGTGTCCCGCGGTGAATTTGACAAGCCAAACGAGCCAGTGGTTGAAGTTAACGGCATGACTTCAGATGAAGCTCGCACCACCGCCGACATGTCGTTGCAATTTGAAATGGCTCGCCATGCTGAACTGCTGCCGTTCTTGGCCATGAATCCAGCGCTGTACGACGATCTGTACGCTTGGCTTGCTGCCCAAGGCAACCGAGACATTGACGAAGCGCTCGCCAACAATGCAGGCTATCAAAGCTATCGCAAGGCGGTAGGGAAGTGAGCAAACACGTGAATGCGCAATCCAAGATTGCCCAGTTTCAGCAGTGGCATGACGACTATCGTGCTTCGCTAACGCCCTCGCCGCTGGAAGACATCAGCCAGCTTGCCGCTGAATTAGATATGACCAACGCCCACCCCTCCGGCATCGCACGCTTGTTTGCTGCTGGGCGTGTGACCATGGAATCGCTGTTTCGTGACAATGGCGTGTTGCGCGCTGCAGAGAGGCGTTTAGGGCGCGTATTGGACGACCAGAACACCAGAAAGCGCTGTAGTGGCGTGGCTGAGTTGTCGCTGGTGGTCGGCGTGGCCACGTGGAAAGGCAACGCGCTGCCGGTGCTGCTTTACCCTGTGGAAGTGACGCATAGCGACCACTTGGGGCGTTCTTCATTGCGCTTCACTGGGCGCGCCAAGCTTAACGCTGCGCTCGTGTCGCGCTTGCAAGCGGCTGGTGTTGATTGCGACGAGGAGAAGCTGTTTGATGCCAGCAGCTACGAATCTGGCGCTCCTGAAACGTCCGCAGTGTTCGGTGTAATTAGCGATCAGGTGAGCAACACTATTGCTGATTTCACCATTGATCGGCGCGTTATCTTAGGTTGTTTCATGGAGCCGTCTGCGCTGATTCTGGCTGAAACGCAACGGATTATCGACCGGTTAGGCAAAGGTGCCACAGGCCAGCTGTTGCTTGATGCGTTGGCTGGAGATAAATCATCGCGCACTGCTTTGAACAAAGGGACAATCGCTGAATATAGCCCGTTTGACGCCGACCCGCATAGCGAATACGAAGTAGGCGATGTTGACAACACAGTGCGCTATGCCGCACAGCTTGCAGCGAGTGGGCGCAGTATCACCATCGATAGCGCGGTGAGCAACGACACAGCTGAACAGGCTGCGGCTATCGCTTCGCGCTGTGTGATGAGTGGGCGTTCCGTGCTGTATGTTCCTGGCGTTGGCGAGCAGAAGCGCCGGTTTATGCAGGTGTCGCAGAACAGTGAGATCTCTTCTTTAGTGCTTGATGTTGCTGACGAGAAGGCGAGTGCTGCCATTGATCAGCAGCTCATTGCTGCTGTCGGATTTCAAGCTGGTGCTGCCAGCGAGCATTTCGATCAGATTGCCGATGAACTGGTTGGTGTTCGCTCTCGCCTCACCCGTTATCTGGGTGATCTACATGGGGTGAATGAGAAATGGGGCGTTTGTGCCTATCAAACCATTCAAAACCTTGCGTCCATCGCTAGTACTCCCGCCCATCCGGCCACGCGCGTGCGGTTGAGCGAAGCTACCGCGCGTCAACTTGCAGGCCATTTGGACGACTGGACAGCCAAGCTTGAACGTGCGGGGGAGCTGGGTGAGTACACTATTGGCCCTGATGACACCGCTTGGTATAAGGCCTCGTTGACCAGTGAGCAGGAGGCAGTAAGTGCGTATCGTCGCGTGGTGGATTTGCTGCAAAAAGTGCTGCCTACAGTGCGCGAACATGTGGCAACCACTGTGCAGACCTGTGGTTTCCCCGTGCCAGCCAGTGCGCACGAATGGAATCGTCAAATTACAGTACTGAAGAACTTGCGCCGCGTGCTCGATGTATTCCAGCCTGAGATTTTCGAGCGTGACATCGATTCCATGATCGAAGCCAGCAAACCGAAGTCCGCACGCAAGGCTGAGGGGAGTGCTCTTGGTTTCTGGGAGCGCCGCCGTCATGTGCGCGAAGCAAAATCTTTACTGCGCGTCGGCGCCCAGGTTACGAATCTGCATGACGCGCTTGTGGTGGTGAAAAAGCAGGGCGAACAGTGGCGTACACTCGTTCCGCATGGCGGGTGGCCGGTGCTGCCCGCGCATCTTGATCAGATGATTGCCACTCAGGAAACTATGTCGAGTGACATCACATCGCTTAACACCGTGCTGAGCACTACTGAACAAGGCGGAGAACTTGAAACCTTAGATTTCAACGAGGTGGAGCGCCGCCTCAAAGCGTTGTTCGACGATCATAAGTCCTTGGATACGCTGCCTGAACGCTGCTGTCTTGAACGCGAGTTGCAAGAGGCTGGCTTGCATGATTTGGTTGCCGATTTGACTAATCGTCAGGTTAGCAACGAGGCTGTTGGCGCTGAGCTGCAATTGGCGTGGTGGACCACTGTCTTCGAAGATATTGTGCGCTCGTCGCCGATTATTTCCAATCAGGACGGTTCTGCGCTCAGTGCTGCCACTGAGCGGTTTGAGCAGGTTGATATAGAGCATGTGCGTTCAGTTGGGCCGATGGTGGCACAGGAGTCCATGCGTCGCCTGTGTGACATGCTCTTCTCTCGCACTCAAGAAGCAAACTTGCTGCACACCCAGCTTGCGGGGCGCTCGCGGGCAACCTTAGACGCTGTGCGGCATGATCATCCTGAGATTGTTGCTGCAACCAAGCCGATTCTTGTAGCCATGCCTGACACGCTTGCTGCGTTGACCGAGCCGAAGATTTTGGCCGATGTTGCCATCGTCGATGCGTGTGCGCACATGCCGGCTGTTCAAATGCTGAGCATTCTTTCTCGCGTGAAGCAGATTGTGGTGATTGCTCACTGCAATACCGTCACCTGCCCAGGGTTAAAGCAGTTGATTGACATGCTGCCGCAGGTTAAAACGAAAACACATCCAGTGTGCAGCTCCCCAACGTTGGCTAAGTTCCTTGAATCCCAAGGGTATGGCTCGGTGAGCTACGATGTGCCCAGCGAGACAGCGGCCGGCCATGTGGCATACCATTATCTCAATGCCAACGGCACTCCGGTATTTAGTACTGGCCTAGTGGAGTCCAGCACGCAAGAAATTGAAGAAGTGATTCGGCTGATTACCGAGCGCGCTTCTAGTTTCACTATTGTGCCGGCTGATTATGTGCTCACTGTTATCACGCTTACTGATGTGTTCCGCACGCGCCTTGGTGCTGAGCTGAAGGCTTTGGCGTCAAAGAACAAAACCATGGGTAGTTTCTTGCGCCATGTCAGGCTGATTGGCATTCGCGAGGTTGCAGGCGTTGAAACCACAGACGCCATCGTGTCGCTGTGCTATGCGAAAACCTTGCATGGGCGCCTGTTGCAGCAGTTTGGTGCGTTGGAAGAAGCTGGTGGGCGCGGCATGCTGCTTGATGCGCTAGCCTTGACGAATCGTCATCTCGATATTGTTAGCGCTTTCTCGTCTGAAGATATGCAAGACGATCGTATTCATCAGGCGGGCGTAAAACTGCTCAAAACCATGCTTATGTGGGCAGAACAGCTTGACGGTAAGACGGCGCGTCCTGCCGTAATTACGCAGGGGAGTAATACACTGCTCAACGATTTAGCAGACCGCATTCGTGGGCGTGGTCTTAATGTTGCCCTCGACTACGGCTTTGATAAAGGGCATACCATTCCGATGGTGGTTGGGTTGAATGACAAGCCGTTTGCGTTGGCTGTGCTCACTGACGACGCGGACTACATGTCGATTCAGTCCACCCGCGAACGGCATCGCATGTTGACTGAGGGATTGAAGTCGCTTGGCTGGTCGGTTGCCACAGTGTGGAGTGTGGGCGCGTTCGTCAACCCCGAGAAGGAAGTGGATCGACTGGTTGCGATGCTTGGTGATATTTATAAGGAAGTCAAGTGAGCGACGTTGGTGGGTCGGAGCGTGACGCGCAGGTTTCTGTGCCTCAAGCAGCCTTGAGGGGATATTCGTCTGCTCGTCGCACACCGCGCAAACACAAGCGCGTTGTACGTCAAGGCACAGAGTTATTCGACGCAGACGGCGTCAAACTTGAGCCTTCTGACATGATGACCGATCGTCAACGTGCTGCAGATGATGACAAACGTATCTTAACCGAGTTGCCTCCACATTGGGCGCAATTTTCCGAAGGTGGGCATTAATCCCTTTCGCACATGCTTTTTTGTTTTGCGTTCTTCGTGGCACTCCTAGGTGAGAGTGGCGGCGCCATTAAAAGAGATGACGCCGCAAGTTTCCAGTGCGCCAAGGTCAGCCATAATGTTGGCAATAGTGGGTGAGGTTGATTTGCCTGCCAGATATTGCAGCAAGGTGTCAGGGGTGGCTGCGGTATGTTGGCGGCGGCAGGCGCGAATTGCTTTTAGCAGCTGGCGTTGTGAGGAACTCAGCGTGTCTGTTGTGTTATTTGGCTGATTGGTATTGCTGGTGTTTTCTATTTGGCTGTGTGTTTGATTGTGGGATTGATTGGAGGTTCGGTTGGGTGTTCGGTTGGATGCCTGACTTGTGGTTTGACTGGCAGTTACGTTGTTGCTGCGGTTGTGCTGTTGGCTGCTGTTGTGACTGTTAGTGGAACTGCTGCTGTGATCGCGAGTATGTTCATGTCTTTGCTCAGGTGGGTGCGGGGCATGGCAGAACTCCCTGATGTCTGCGGGACTGGTCAGCAGCATCGCTTCTGCACGCGAAATCAGCCGGTTGCACCCAGCATTATGCGGTGTGGTGATGTCGCCAGGTGCAGCCACTACTGTGCGCCCTAGCTCGTTAGCCCAGCCAGCAGTGTTGAGCGCGCCAGAACGCAGACGTGCTTGAGCAATCACCACTGTTGATGCCAATGCGGCAATAATGCGGTTGCGAATCAGAAAACGACGCGGTTCGGGAATAGTGCTGGGGCACATCTCACTGATAAGAGCACCTTCTTGAGCGGTAATCTGTTCGAACATGCGCAGATTTGACGGAGGGCCTATATGGTTCAATCCTCCAGCAAACACTGCCACCGTGCGCCCTGAAGCCTCAAGTCCGCGCTGTTGCACAGCGGATAAAGCACCCCAATGAGCTGCCGCATCCGCACCCAACGCCCCTCCAGAAACCACCAGATGGCCGTTTGATGCGGCGCGCAACGCCACCTCACGAGCCACGCCACGGCCGTAGTCGTTGACACCGCGCGAACCGACCACTGCCACAGGGCTATCGCAACAAGTCAGAGCTCCAGCATTGCCGATTCCCCACAAACATAAAGGAGGCGCCCAATCTTTGCGCGTGGACAAATCCATCAACTGACGCGGCCAGAACGCACTATGAGGCTCGATAATCCACTGTGTGCCGTCCATGGTGAACCAATCGCCCAATTGCTGCCAGTTTAAGCAAGGAAGCTGAGCGAGCCTAGTGTGCCACCCGTCTAACGCTCGATGGAATGCTTGAAGAGCCTGAGGTGTGGGCTTTCGCCCCCATCTGGACAGTCCTGTGATAAACACCTGATCGAGCTGGTGCAGTGCCTCCGTTCGTTCGCTCGCGGCGGGGCGCGAAGCGATAATAAGGTCCAGCACTTCTTGCGCAGAACTGGCTCCTTTAAGCGCGGCATACAACAGCGCGTCCGCGCCGTCAATGCAGAACGTGAGCGTGGCGCGTGCCAGTGCATCCAAGCTTAATGGGGGATGAGTTGCAGTATTCAAAGAGGTTCCTTAGCTTAAGTGGGTGCGCAAGGCGATGCCTTGGTTGATTTCGTCGCGCCCTGGAGAGGTTGCTCCTGCAAGATCGGCTAGCGTCCATGCCAATCTCATAGCGCGATCAGCACCGCGCAAGCTTAAACGATGTGTTTCCAAAGCTCGGTTAATAGGTTCGAGTGCGTTCGCTGACAAGTGTTCGCGCAGCCAAGTGCCAGAAGCTTGGGCATTGCAAGTCCAGCCATATTCTTGGAAGCGTTCACGTGCGATATGACGCGCTTGTACAACCCGCTTACGAATCTGAGCGCTGGTGGTGCGCGGTTCTATTGTCTCGCGGTTGGCGATGATGCGTGAAATTGGCGGTACTTCCACCTGAATGTCGATGCGGTCAAGGATAGGGCCGGAAATTCTGGCGAAGTAGCGTTGTCGCTCACGCTGGCTGCATGTGCAGCGTTCGCCTGTGCCGTAGGACATGCCGCATGGGCATGCGTTGGCAGCCATTATTAGTTGGAATGATGCAGGATAATACGTGGTGCCTTTTGATCGTGATATGGCAATAAAACCAGATTCCAGCGGCTCTCTCAGTGTTTGCATTGCTCGCGCGGAGAACTCGGGTGCCTCGTCCAAGAACAGCACGCCGCGATGTGCACGTGTAATCGCTCCAGGTTGTGCCAGTCCTGTGCCTCCGCCGGTCAACGCCGCGGTGGAAGCGGTGTGGTGGGGCGCTTCAAAGGGGGGCACGTCGTTGATGCCATGTGCGCTCAATGTGCCGCACAGCGAACGAATCATTGCCACTTCCAACTGTTCGTCGTCTGTTAGTGGGCACATAATGCTTGGCATACGCGAGGCGAGCATAGTTTTGCCCGAGCCTGGAGGGCCAGTCATTAACAAATGATGGCCGCCTGCTGTAGCCACTTCCAGCGCCCATTTGGCATGTTCTTGACCAACGATTTCGCTCATATCACCCAATCCGGCAAACGTGAGCGGTTCGTCAGCACAAGCAGTGCGCTCATTTGGGTGATAGTTGTCAGGTATACGATATCGCGCGTTCCCGCCCATAAGTTCGATAAGCTCGCCCACATGTCGCACGCCGTGCACCTGCACACTGTCAATCAAGCGCGCTTCATCCATATTGCCTTCAGGGAGAATTACCTGAGTGATGCCGCGTTTGCGAGCGTGCAGCAGAATTGGCAGCACGCCGTTGATGGGCAATACTGTGCCGTCAAGATTCACCTCGCCCATCACCACGCTTGAAGCCAAAGCGTCATGTCCAATCACTCCGGCTGCGCTGAGCACTGATGCTGCAATGGCTAGGTCGTGCGACGAGCCGCGTTTCGGCAGTGCCGCGGGGGAAAGATTTACTGTTACACGGGTTTGCGGCCACGAAAATCCGCTTGCTTGACAAGCGGATTT
The DNA here is from genome assembly GCA_963623245.1 of Parabacteroides merdae. Classification (GTDB taxonomy): domain Bacteria; phylum Actinomycetota; class Actinomycetes; order Actinomycetales; family Bifidobacteriaceae; genus Bifidobacterium. Next base: position 18,041 of record CAVFKU010000016.1, on the reverse strand, counting down.
CACGCGCTCGCGTGCTTCAGACAGCGATGTGTCCGGCAATCCGATAATAGAAAAATAAGGCAGGCCGGGGCTGATAAACGCTTGAGCTGTGACAGTGAACGTTTTCAAACCGATAAGCCCTACGGATAGTGCACCTCCAATTGCCATTAGAACGCCCCTTTGATGTGCTGGACGTTTGGCTGCCCGTCGCGCAGCATTACGGTGATGACGTCAAAACGCATGCCGCGATGCTTGATGTGATGGTCAGGAGCTTGCAGCCATTGCACGGCAGCGCGGCGCAGATTTCTCTGTTTGGCTTGCGTGACAGCTTCTTGGGGCGTGCCGAATCGCGTGGCTCGCCGTGTTTTTACTTCGATGAACACAAGACAGCTCTCGCTATTCATCGCCACAATATCCAGCTCGCCGTAGCGGCAGTGCCAGTTGCGATCAAGAATGCGCCAGCCCTGCGCAGCAAGCCATGCCGCGGCATAGTCTTCGCCAAGTGAACCGAGTTTGTGGCTGGAAAGCGCGCTGTCGCCAAGGCTTGCGGCGGCTGCGTCAAGCGCTTGCTGGTGTGCTGATATGTTGCTCATGTCTCCACTGTGCGGGGGTGTGTATTCTTGGTGCAACCGTGAGGAGCAATGTGTACTTGACCCTCTTGTTCTTGGCGTGTTGTGGATGGCATGTGGATAACGATGCAGCTATCCACATTTGTCTGGATTGCGGCGTGTCGCGGAAACTGCACGATATAAAAACCGTTTTGCAATCTTCTTGAATGCCAATATTTCCAACGGTTTAGAAGGAGTTATAGGCAACCCCGATAGCGTTGAGCTTGCATTATGTGGCCGTAAGCGAATACGTTCATAATCAGCACCTCGCCAACCGCCACACGGCAGGCGGGTGACGGGAACAACGCACATCAAACTCACTTCAAAAGGAGCTATCATGGCTGAGAAGAACAAGAATTACCGTTTTGAAACCCTGCAACTGCACGTCGGTCAGGAGCAGGCTGACCCAGCTACTGATGCGCGCGCGGTGCCGATTTATCAGACCACCAGCTATGTTTTCCATAATTTTGACCATGCTGAGGCGCGCTTCAACCTGAGCGATGCGGGCAACATCTACGGCCGTCTGACCAACTCCACCCAAGGCGTGTTTGAAGATCGCATCGCTGCCCTCGAAGGCGGCACCGCTGGCTTGGCCGTGGCTTCAGGTGCAGCGGCGGTCGAATACGCGCTGCGCAACATCACCCAGAGCGGCGATCACATCGTGTCGGCCAAGAACATCTATGGCGGCACCTTCAACCTGTTGCGCCACACCCTGCCGCGCGACGGCGTCACCACCACCTTCGTGTCCACCGAAAACCCGCAGGAGTTCGAAGACGCGATTCAAGAGAACACCAAGCTCGTCTACTTCGAGACCTTCGGTAACCCGAACGCCGATCTGCCCGACTTCGAGGCTATCACCGCCATTGCGCACAAGCACCACCTGCCGGTGATCGTCGACAATACCTTTGCCACGCCGTATCTGTTCCGTCCGCTGGAGCACGGCGCGGACATCGTGGTCGAGTCGGCCACCAAGTTCATCGGCGGCCACGGCACCACGCTCGGCGGCGTCATCGTCGAAGGCGGCAACTTCAACTGGGCCGAGGTGCCGGGTAAGTTCCCGACCCTGACCGAACCCGACCCCTCCTATCACGGCCTGAACTTCTATGAGGCGCTGGGCGGCACGGCGTTCGTCACCCGCATTCGCGCCATCCTGCTGCGCGACACTGGTGCCACGCTTTCGCCGTTCGCCGCATTCCTGCTGCTGCAGGGCACCGAGACCCTCTCATTGCGCGTCGAACGTCATGTCGAGAACGCCCTGAAGGTCGTCGACTATCTGAAAACGGTGCCCGAGGTCGAATCCATCTCCCACCCCTCCATCGAAGGCCGCAAGGACAACGCGCTGTACAAGAAGTACTTCCCGAACGGCGGCGGGTCCATCTTCACCTTCGACATCAAGGGCGGCAAGGACGCGGCGCGTGTGTTCATTGACAACTTGCACCTGTTCAGTCTGCTGGCCAACGTGGCCGACGCCAAGAGCCTGGTGATCCACCCGGCCTCCACCACCCACTCCCAGGAGACGGTCGAGGAGCTGGAGGATCAGGGCATCCACCAAGGCACCATCCGCCTGTCTATTGGCACCGAGAACATCGAGGATATTCTTGATGACCTGAGGGGCGGTTTTGAGGCTTTGCGCGCTTGTGGCTTGGCTAATTAAAGCTTGCAGTTTTTGTGCTTAACTGCATATGACTGCGTATATGACCGCATAGCTGCATATGACTGTGTATAACTGCATATAACCGCATAATTTGACGACTCTGACGACCCGCATGGTGTGTATATCGCAATGCGGGTCGTTTGCGTCCGTTGTTGTGTCTGTCGATACAAAGCTGTACTTGGAGAGGGGTGTTGCGCACGGTTTTGTGCTTGCTGGTACAAACCCGTGCTTGAAAAAAGCTTGTTTACGTATGCTATTTGCATTGGTCGACGCAAAACCGTGATCGAAAAGGGTTGTTTGGAGTATTTGCGAGCCGACATCACTCGGCGACTGATTTGTGCGATACAGTCGGGAATATGACATTGCTTGCGAAATACTATGTGCCTGGTTTAGCTGTTGAAGATCACTCCATTGATGTGCCGCTTGACTGGTCGGGACTTGAACCTGGCCAAGGGTTTGTAGGGGAGAGTATCAAACTGTTTTATCGCGTGCTTACCGCGCCGGAACATGTGCATGATGACTTGCCGCTGCTAATCTTCCTGCAAGGTGGGCCTGGAGGTTCTGGGCCGCGCCCGCTGAACCCGTCCTCGGATGGTTGGATCGAAGAGGCCATCAGGCATTTTCGTGTGATTCTGCCCGACCAGCGCGGCACCGGGCGTTCCTCGCGCGTGGACACGCACATGATGACAACGATGGACGGCGCTCAGGGCGCGGCTTATTTGAAGCATTTTTTGGCCGATTCGATTGTGCGTGATTTCGAGCACCTACGTGTAAGCGAGTTCGGTGGCGCGCGTTGGGTCACGCTCGGCCAGAGCTATGGCGGGTTTCTGACGCTGACCTACCTTTCCCTGTTCCCGCAGGGTGTGGCCGCCAGCTTCACCGCTGGAGGCATTCCGCACGTTCCGGCCGATGCTACCGAGGTGTATCGTCATACCTTCCCGCGCATGGTTACCAAGACGAAGCAATTCTATGAACGCTATCCGCAGGATGTTGAACGCATGGCGAGTGTGGCTGACAAACTCGCGTCTGGTGATATTGCATTGCCGAATGGTGACCCGCTCACTGTGGAACGTTTGCAGTGTTTGGGCTCTGATTTCGGTATGAAACCGAGTTTCGAGCGTGTGCATTGGATTCTTGACGATGCCTTCCTTGATGGTGATGGTTCGGCTGGCGCCGATGCCGAATTGTCCGACGAGTTCCTCGTCAAGGTGATGAACGCCACCTCCTCACGCCCGCTCTATTGGCCGTTGCAGGAGTTCATCTATGCCAACGGCGAGCTGGATGAGCCGATTCGTTGGGCGGCGCAGCGCGTGCGCGACGAGCAGCTTGAGTTCGACACCGGCCGCCGCCCGCTGATGATGACCGGCGAGTGCGTCTTCCCGTGGATGTTCAAGCAGGAAGGCGCGTTGCGTGTGTTCAAACCGGCCATGGATGTGCTGATGGAAGACACGCATTTCGGAACGATTTACGACGCTGAACAACTTGCGCGCAACGAAGTGCCGTTGCAGGCCGCGGTGTATGTTGACGACATGTATGTGGATTCCGGTATGCAGCTCGACACGCTGTCACGCGTCGGCAATTCACATTACTGGGCTACCAATGAGTTTGAGCATGACGGGTTGCACGGCGCTGTGGTGTTCAAGCACATCTTCACCGAGGCGCTGAATCGCGGCGACTTGGAACGACTGTTCTGACAGCGTTCGAACTGGCGAATGAATCAACGAATGAACTAAAAAGACTGAACTAAGGGGAGTGATTATGTCCAATTCAAATACATCTAACCTAACCATCGGGTTCATCGGATACGGCAATATGGCCCAGGCGATCGCGCAAGGGCTGGTTGATGTCGGCGTGGTTAAGGGCGGGGACATCGTCGCCTGTGCTGCGCATTTCGACAAGCTCGAAGCGAACGCGGCCAAGCTTGGCGTGCGCCCGTTGCGTGACGCATGCGCTGTCGCACAGGCTGCCGATATGGTGATCATCGCCGTCAAGCCATATCAGATCGAATCGGTCGTGGCTCCACTTGCCGACGAGCTCGCCAAGCCCAGCAAGTTCATCGTTTCCATCGCCGCGGGCTGGACGTTGAGCACGTACCGCGCACTGTTCGCTGATCGGTTCGCCAGCTTGCGCATCCAATGCACGGTGCCGAACACCCCGATGTCCGTCGGCAAAGGCGTGTTGGTCACCGAGGCCGAACACACGCTCGAAGCGGATCAGGCCGAGACGTTTGAGCGTGTGTTCTCGGCGATCGGCCTGATTGAGCGCGTCGATGCCCCGCTGATGGGTGTCGCCGGAACCGTCGCCGGCTGTGGCCCCGCCTTCACCGATATGTATCTCGAAGCGCTTGGAGATGCCGGCGTCAAACATGGTTTGCAGCGCGCGGCGGCATATCGTCTCGCCGCCAAGATGATCGAAGGCGTCGGCGCGATGTACATGGCCGCCGAAACTCACCCTGGCGTGATGAAGGACGCAGTCTGCTCGCCTGGTGGCACTACCATCAAGGGTGTTTCCAGTCTTGAGAAGCACGCTTTCCGCGGTGTTGTCATTGACGCCATCGATGCCATCGTCGGATGACAAGGCGGGCAAGTACTGTAGGGAATCATGTCTCTTACCATCGGAATCGTCGGACTGCCCAATGTGGGCAAGTCCACCATGTTCAATGCCCTGACTCGCAATAACGTGCTCGCGGAGAACTATCCGTTCGCCACCATCGAGCCGAACACCGGCGTGGTGCCTCTGCCAGATGATCGTTTGCCGATTTTGGCCGATTTGGTGCACTCGCAGAAGGTTGTGCCCGCCACCGTCACCTTCGTAGACATCGCGGGCATCGTCAAGGGGGCGTCCGAAGGTGAGGGCTTAGGCAACAAGTTTCTGGCCAATATTCGCGAGGCTGACGCAATCTGCGAAGTGGTGCGCGCTTTTGAAGACGACGACATTGTGCACGTCAACGGCAAGGTCGACCCCACTGACGATATCGAGACGATTAACACTGAGCTGATTCTGGCCGATTTGCAAACTATCGAGAATGCCCTGCCAAGGCTGGAAAAGGATTTGCGTGGCAAGAAGATCGAGCAATCCTATATGGATGCCGTGAAAAAAGCCAAAGAGATTCTTGAGGCCGGACGCACCATCGACGAGGCCGCCTCGGCGGGTGAAATCGACAAGGCCGACGTGTATGACCTGCACCTGATGACGGCCAAGCCGTTCATTTACGTGTTCAACGTGGACGACAACGAACTGGCCAACGATGAATTAAAAGCCAAATTGGCCGCCGGTGTGGCCCCGGCAAAGGCCATCTTCCTCAACGCGCAGTTCGAGGCCGACTTGACCGAATTGGACGAAGCGGACGCGCGCGAAATGCTTGCCGACGCGGGGTTGGAGGAATCTGGCCTCGACCAGTTGGCGCGCGTGGGCTTCGACATCCTCGGTTTGCAGACTTTCCTAACCGCAGGGGAGAAGGAAGTGCGCGCTTGGCAGATTCACAAGGGCTACACCGCCCCGCAGGCCGCCGGTGTGATCCACACCGATTTTGAGAGGGGCTTCATCAAGGCAGACATCGTCTCCTACGACGATTTTGTGGCTGCGGAAGGCTCGATGACCAAGATCAAAGAGGAAGGCAAACTGCGCCAGGAAGGCCGCGACTACGTCATGCAGCCCAATGACATCGTCGAGTTCAAGTTCAACGTGTAAGTCAATATATGCGGATATGCTTCAAAGGTTGTAAGACCTCAAACCGTTCAAACCAGAAGGTGCATTGTGGCTCAGTCCAAACTTGATGAAGTTGTCTCCCTTGCGAAGCGTCGCGGCTTCGTGTTTCCCGCCGGCGAGATCTACGGTGGCACCCGTTCCGCGTGGGATTATGGCCCGCTCGGTGTGGCATTGAAAGACAATATCAAACGCGAATGGTGGCGTTCTATGGTCGTCACCCGCGGGGACGTAGTTGGTGTGGACACCTCTATCGTTTTGCCTACCGATGTGTGGGTGGCTTCCGGCCATGTGGCGGTGTTCAATGATCCTCTGGTTGAGTGCTTGAACTGCCATAAGCGCCAGCGTTCCGACAAACTTGAGGAAAGCTACGCCGAAAAGCATGGCGACAAGCTGCCTGAAAACGGCATGGCCGACATCGTCTGTCCTAATTGCGGTGAACGTGGCAAGTGGACTGAGCCGCGCGATTTCAACATGATGCTGCGCACCCACTTGGGCCCGGTGGAGGACGAGAATTCCCTGCACTATCTGCGCCCTGAAACCGCCCAAGGCATTTTCGTGGATTTCAAGAACGTGATGACTTCTTCGCGCAAGAAGCCGCCATTTGGTATCGCCAACATGGGCAAGTCTTTCCGCAACGAGATTACCCCTGGCAATTTCATCTTCCGCACCCGCGAGTTTGAGCAGATGGAGATGGAGTTCTTCGTCAAGCCTGGCGAGGATGAGGATTGGCATCAGTATTGGATTGACGCGCGCACCCAGTGGTATCTCGATTTGGGTGTCAAGTCAGAAAACCTGCGCCATTACGAGCATCCAAAGGAGAAGCTCTCGCACTATTCGAAGCGTACCGTGGACATCGAATACAAGTTCGGCTTCCAGGGGTCGGATTGGGGCGAGCTTGAAGGCGTGGCCAACCGCACCGATTTTGACCTGTCCGCGCATGCCAAGCATTCCGGCGAGGATTTGAGCTATTTCAACCAGGCCACCGGCGAGAAATATGTGCCCTACGTTATCGAACCGGCCGCGGGCCTGACCCGTTCTCTGATGTGCTTCTTGGTGGATGCCTACGACGTGGACGAAGCCCCGAACACCAAGGGTGGCGTGGATAAGCGCACCGTGCTGCACCTCGACCCGCGCCTTGCCCCCGTCAAGGCCGCGGTGTTGCCGCTGAGCAAAAAGCCGGAACTGCAGAACGTGGCTTTGCAGTTGGCCGGCGATTTGCGTCAGCGTGAGTGGATGATTGATTACGACGATGCTGGTGCCATTGGTCGCCGCTACCGTCGTCAGGACGAGATTGGCACGCCTCTGTGCGTCACCGTTGATTTCGATACACTTGACGATCAGGCCGTCACCATCCGCGAACGTGACACCATGAGCCAAGAGCGCGTCAGCCTCGACAAGGTGGCCGACTATGTGGCCGAACATATCGGCGGCAAACGCGTCAGTGTGCCGCAGATGCCGGTGTCTATGGGAGGGCAGTCTTGGCCTGATAGCGTGCATATTGCTCAGGCTGGCGGCCTGTACTGAGCTGGGTGTCAAGCGTGAGCGATGACATCGATTATCTTGACGCTCGCGGCGGTTGCCGCGTGGGTGTCGATCCGCGCTCGCAAAAGCGCCCCTCGTACGTCGCCTCACAGCCGATACAGCCGGTGACACTAGGGCCCATCAGCGTGCCCACTCCTGTGATGCTTTCGCCAATGGCTGGCGTGACCAACTGGCCGTTTCGTGTGATCTGCGAGGAATATGGCCCCGACGGCCTGTATGTGGCTGAGATGATTACCGCCCGTGCTCTGGTGGCTCGTAACCCTAAGGCGTTGCGTTTATGCCGCTTTGCTCCCAGCGAGAAAATTCGCTCGCTGCAACTCTATGGCGTGAATCCCGCCATTGTTGAACAGGCTGCGCGAATCGTGGTGGACGAGCATATGGCCGACCATGTGGACTTGAATTTCGGCTGCCCTGTGCCCAAGGTCACTCGTCGCGGGGGAGGCTCTGCCTTGCCTTGGAAAACCGATCTGTTCGCCGAACTCATCGGCCGCGTGATGCGGGTGTGTGAACCGGCGAGTATTCCCGTCACCGCTAAGATTCGCGTCGGTATTGACCATAGCCACGAAACTTTTCTTGAAGCAGGACATATCGCACAAGAAGAAGGTTGTGCTGCCGTCACTCTGCATGCGCGCACTACTGCTGAATATTATGGCGGGCATTCCGATTGGAATCGTATCGCCCAACTCAAGCAAGCTCTCGACATCCCAGTGTTCGGTAACGGTGACATCTGGGGCGCCGATGACGCGCTCGCTATGATTGAACAGACCGGCTGCGACGGCGTGGCTATTGGGCGCGGCTGCCAGGGGCGCCCGTGGTTGTTTGCCGATATCAAGCATGCTTTTGCTGGTTCCACCGAGCGATGTGACCCAACTTTGGGGGAAGTGTGCAGCGTCATTGTGCGTCATGCGCAGTTGCTTACCGAGTTCTATGACGGCGACGAGCGGATGGCTGTGCATGATTTGCGTAAGCATATCGCTTGGTACCTTAAAGGGTTTCCTGTGGGAGGTTCGACTCGCAAATCGTTTATGGAATGCGACAATCTTGACGATGTGCGCAGCCGAATTGAACAGCTCGACCAGAGTATGCGATTGCCTGAACGGGTGGTTGATCAGCCTCGTGGACGTGTGCGTTTCGCTAAAAAAGTGCATTTGCCATATGGCTGGCTTGATTCACACGCCACCACTCATCAGGAGCGTGAAGCGCTCTTTGGTGACGATCCGATGGATGCTAGTTACTAGTCAACGGTTGCAGTCAGAACAAATACTCAACGAAATTAGGTAAATAAACTGCGCACACGCGCACAAATGTTACACAATATTGGCTCATTCTGCGCTAGAGTTGTGCGTGACCGCGGAATGACAGGAGCCAAACGTGAGCGAAATTGCCCAGACTGAGTTGAACGACAAAACCAATATCAAGGTCGTTGGTGTCGGCGGCGCAGGCGGCAATGCCGTCAATCGCATGATCGCTGAAGGCTTGCAAAACGTTGAGTTTGTGGCCGTTAACACTGACGCGAAAGATCTGCTTCGATCGGATGCGGATGTCAAGATTTCACTGTCCGATAGTTCCAGTCGCGGTCTTGGCGCAGGTGCTGACCCTGAGCGGGGCGCGAAGGCTGCTCAAGACCACCAGTCTGATATCGAAGAAGCGCTCAAGGGTGCTGACATGGTGTTCGTCACTTGCGGTGAGGGCGGTGGCACTGGCACCGGCGCAAGCCCGATTGTCGCGCGTGCGGCTCGTCAGCAGGGCGCACTCACCATTGCGGTGGTCACTCGTCCTTTCACCTTTGAGGGGCCAGGGCGTGACATTTCCGCCGAGCGCGGCATCAATAACCTACGCGAGGAAGTCGATGCGCTTATCGTTATTCCCAACGACCGCTTGCTTGAGCTTTCTGATCGTTCTATCACTATCTTTGAGGCATTCAAGACCGCTGACACCGCGCTGCTGTCCGGTGTGCAGGGCATCACTGATCTGATCACTTCCAATTCTTATATTCACGTTGATTTCTCTGATGTCACGGCCATTTTGCGCGGGGCAGGCACCGCATTGTTCGGCATTGGTTCTGCGCGCGGCGAAGATCGTGCTACGCAGGCGGCTGAGCTGGCTATTAGCTCTCCTTTGCTAGAGCAGAGCATTGAAGGCGCGCACGGTGCGCTGATTAACGTTGCTGGCCCCACTGATCTTGGTATGCATGAGGCTTCTGCGGCTGTTGAGCTGGTGCGCAAAGCCATTCATCCTGAAGCCCAGATTATCTGGGGTCTCGCGTTGGACGACGCCTATGGCGACGAGGTGCGCGTCACGGTGATTGCTGCGGGCTTCGATGCTAATAAGTCCAATGCCCAGACGGCCCTCACTCAGGAAGGCGCAGCAGAAGTCACCACTGCTGAATCGCAGCAGTCTCCGGCTGCCGCTACTGCGTCAACGTCGTTTGATTTCACTGCTCAAGACAGCGGAAGCGATGCTCAGGCGCTGGAAGACTTGCCTGCCGCTGACGTGGACGATGCAAATGATCTCAACCTTCCCGATTTTCTGCGCTAATCGGCAATGAATGCATGACTAAATGAACAGATTGACAAACCGTAGGCTTTGAGGAACGTTAAGGAAAGGATCTTGTCATGGCTGGCTTTATGAAGAATGCAATGTCGTATCTAGGCATGTCCGATGTGGCTGAGGACGACGATTTCACCATCGACGAGAGCAACGGGCAAGAAGAAGAAAGCTCCTTCGATTCAGATCGCACCGTCACCCCGATTTCCACAGCCTCGGGGTCTTCGTCGCGCACGTCCACTCCTTTCCCCGGCAAGCTCAGTCGTATCACCACCATCCATCCGAAGTCGTATGAAGACGCGCAAATGGTGGGGCGTGCCATCCGCGACGGCGTGCCTGTTGTACTGAATTTGACGGATGTTTCCGAATCTGTGGCCTATCGCATTGTTGACTTTTCTGCGGGCGTTGTCTTCGGCGTGCATGGTTCGATGGAGCGCGTCACTCCTCGCGTCTTCCTACTGAGCCCCTCTCAAGTGAATATCAAGGTCGAAGAGGTAGCTCCCTCGAGTTCCTCACACGACCTGTTTGCTGACTGATTTTCACGCGGTTGTGCATGTTAGGTGAAAAGCTATCTGCTTTTTGATACGGTGAGGCCATGCTGTTCTATTTGCTGATGCGCATCGTTAATGTTGTTATTGATGCCTATATCGCTGTGCTGTTTGCTCGGATGATTCTTGATTGGGTGGCCGTGCTGTCACCTCGTTGGTATCCGCGCGGCTTGCTTGCGGAAGTTATCGATGTTATTTATCGCGTTACTGAGCCGCCTTTGCGCTGGCTGCGCCGCTATATATCGCCTATTCGCATGGGTGCTATTGCTTTTGATACAAGCTTTGTTGTCCTCTATTTTTTGCTTGTAGTGCTGCGTGTGCTTATATGACGCCCCTGTGTGCTGCATGGGTGCGGGGGTCGTGGTATGGTCTTTCATAGTATGCACTTAAGGGAGGCGCTCGCCTCGAAGTGAGGAGTATTGCTATGGTCTTGTTGACGCCGAAGGACATTCGTGAGCATCAGTTCCAGCTCGTGCGTTTCAAAGAAGGCTACAATGCTGACGAGGTCGATGAGTTTCTTGATCAAGTCACCGAAACCATTGAGGCCTTAAGCAAGCAGGCTGTTGCAGGAGGCCCGTCCACTCAGTCTTTAGGGGCGGATGTCTCTGCGTTGAACACCAAGATTTCAGGTCTTACCGAGCAGGTTCAGCAGCTGCAAAACGAGAACAATACCCTCAAAAACGAGAATACCAACCTCAAGAGCGCCCAGTCTCAGGCCAGCGAAGGTGACAAAGCTGTTGCGGCGAAGCTGAGCGAAACAGAAGAGGCAAACCGTGGCCTGACTGCTCAGAACGAACAGCTTAAAGGTCAGGTTGATCAGCTGAATGCTCAGATTGATCAGCTCACTGCTCAGGCAGCGCAGGCTTCTGGCAATCAAGAGGCAGTGGCTCAGCAAATTGCCTCTGTTCAGCAGGAACGCGACCAATTCCGCTCCCAAGTTGAAGATCTTTCCCGTCAGTTGCAAGAATCCAAGCAGCGCGAAGAGCAGTTGCGCGGGCAGCTTTCCCGATTCGAGCCAAACACGGAGACCGGTTCCTTGCAGAAGATTGCTGGTGCTGCCGCCAATGCTGGCAGTGAAGCTGAGCGTGCCACAGCAATGCTCACATTGGCTATGCAGCTGCATGATCAGTATGTAGACAAGGGCAAGGCCACGGCCAATGAAATCAAGGGTCGTGCGCAGGGTGATTACGACGAAATCATCGCTAAGGCAGACGATTATGCCAAGAATACGCGTGGTGAAGCCGATATGTACAATCAGCAGGTGCGCCAGCAGGCAGAGGTCTATGCTCAGCAGACCCGTTCTGAAGCAGATTCGTATTCCGCGCGAGTTCGTCAGGATGCTGATACGTATGCAAACGGCAAGCACACTGAAGCAGATCAGTACGAGGCTGAAGTGCAGCGTCGCACCAATGAATACGATCAGCAGACCCGATCTGCTGCTGATGAATACGCGCAGCAGGTGCGTATCAATCTCGCAGGGCAGTCCAAGGTTGTTGAGAGCAATATTCAAGGGCTCAAGCAGTTTGAGACTGAATATCGCGCGCGCCTCACTGATTTCCTTAGCCAGCTGATGACCCAGCTGTCTGAGACAAGCAACTACGATAAGACCGAGCAAGCTGATCAGTGAGCAGCAGTACTACGACAGGACGGCTACGCTGGCGCGTGGCCGTCTTTGTATGCGTGGCAGCAGTGGCTGTCTCGGTTGACCAGCTGTCTAAGCTGTGGGCGCTATCGTCGTTGTCTGATGGGCGCAGCTTGACAGTGGTGGACGGCGTTCTTTCTTTTACGCTGGTGCGCAATCCTGGCGCTTCTCTTGGTTTTGGCTCAGGGTTCACATGGGTGTTTTCCTTGCTTGCTGTGGTGGTTTGTATAGTTCTTGTCGTGTTAGCTGCGCGTACCACGTCGTATGCTTGGGTGCTTGCAATGGCTGTCGCATTCGCTGGTGCGTTTGGCAACTTGGTTGATCGTGTGGCGTATGCGGACGGTTTTCTTGACGGCAAAGTCGTTGATTTTATTGATTACGGCTGGTCAGTGGGCAATGTTGCAGACATTTATCTGGTTGTTGTTGGTGTGGCTATCGTGCTGATGCTGGTGTTCGATGTGCCGTTTGGGAGCGGACGTGAATGCGTCAATGGAGAGTTCGAAGGCGAACAGCATGGCGAATACGAAGTCGAGCAGCAGGGCGAAGGCGTGCAGTCAGTCGAGCAGGCAGGCGAGCAAGCATGAGCCGACTTGTGCCCGCTCCTGAAGGTTTAGTTGGCTCGCGCTTCGACGTGGCTGTTTGCAAAATGTTAGGGGTGTCGCGTTCTAAAGCGGCCAATCTGATCGACAGCGGACAAGTGCGTGTTATTGGCAGGGATGTGGCCAAATCCGCTGCGCTTCAGGCAGGGGAAACTCTCGAAATTGACCTTGTTGAAGAACGTCAAACTCCTGAGCCTTTGGCTGATGATATGGCAGTCGTGTATGAAGACGAGGATGTAGTGGTGGTTGATAAGCCCATTGGTGTGGCCGCTCACCCATCCGTTGGTTGGGCTGGCCCCACAGTGGTGGGATCACTTAAACAGCGCGGCGTGCACATTACTTCATATGGCGCACCTGGACGTGAAGGTGTTGTCTCTCGACTAGATGTGGGCACTTCAGGTTTGATGCTCGTGTGCAAGTCTGAGCTCGGTTATGTGCAGATGCGTCGTCAGTTTGCCGATCATGAGGTGGTGAAAACCTATCATGCCCTGGTGCAAGGTGGTTTGCGCGAAGAGAAGGCCACCATTGATGCGCCAATAGGTCGCGCTAAGGTTGCCGATTTTCGCTTTTGTGTCACGCCGTCCGGCAAGCCGGCCATTACCCATTGGGATGTGATGGAACGTTTCGGCAGTGAGGCCACGTTAGTTACGGTGAATTTGGAAACTGGGCGCACTCACCAGATTCGTGTGCACTTTTCGTCAATAGGACACCCTTTGGTGGGTGATCATATGTATGGCGCGAATCCGGTGCTTGCTGCTGACTTAGGGTTGGAACGCCAATGGTTGCACGCGATGCAGCTCGAGTTCCGCCATCCGCGCACGCGCGTATGGACCACGGTGAGCAGCTCCTATCCGCTCGATTTGGCACATGCACTGGAAGCGATGCGCGACCGGCACACCGAATGAGGTACATTGGAACGTATGGCTGATTCGGGAAACTTCGTGCATCTGCACAACCATACGCACTATTCGCTGCTAGACGGTGCATCGAAGATTCCCAATCTTGCGAAGCATGCCGCTGAACTTGGTATGCCAGCTGTAGGTATTACCGACCACGGCAACATGCACGGTGCCTATGAGATGTACACCAGTTGTGTAAATGCCGGCGTCAAGCCGATTATCGGCATTGAGGCATATGTGACACCAGAGACCGCTCGTCAGGACAAGTCTCGCGTGCACTGGGGCACCGAAGCGCAGCGCCGCGACGACGTGTCGGGCGGCGGCCTGATCACCCACCTGACCTTGTGGGCCGAAAACGACGAAGGCTTGGTGAACCTGCTGAAAGCCAGCTCGGTGGCCAATTTGGAAGGCCGTGTGCAACGTTACCCGCGTATGGACAAGGATGTGCTGTCCACCTATTCCAAAGGCATAATTTGTGGTTCGGGCTGCCCTTCCGGCATTATTCAGACTCGACTTGCCTTGGGTCAATTTGATGAAGCGTTGCGTGCCGCTGGAGAGTTGCAAGACATCTACGGCAAAAACAATTTCTTTATCGAAATCATGGATCACGGTCTGAACATCGAAAACCGAAATGTGCCAGGGCTTTTGGAAATCGCCAAGAAACTGAACGCGCCCCTTTTGGCCACCAACGACTCCCATTACGTGCGCGCTGAAGACGCTGAGGCCCAGGACGCCATGCTGTGCATCAACTCCGGCTCGCACTTGGATGATCCTGACCGCTTCAAATTCGACGGCACCGGCTATTACCTGAAGCCAGCCGCCGAAATGCGTGAGCTGTTTAAGGAGTTCCCCGGCGCGTGCGACAACACGATTGAAATTGCCGAACGGTGCAACATCATGTTTGATGACCACGAGGACGGCGCTTTCATGCCGCAGTTCCCTTGCCCTGAAGGCTGGGACGAGGCTTCTCTGTTCTTAAGGAAGGTTGAGGAGGGCTTGGAGCGTCGCTACGACGGCAATGTGCCTGAAGAGGTGTCCAAACAGGCCGATTACGAGTGCGGCGTCATCTGTCAGATGCAGTTCTGTGGCTACTTCCTCGTGGTGGCCGACTACATTCAATGGGCCAAGGATCATGACATTATGGTGGGCCCAGGCCGAGGTTCGGCGGCAGGTTCGATGGTCGCCTACGCCATGGGCATCACTGAACTCGATCCCTTGAAGCACGGCCTGATTTTCGAGAGGTTCTTAAACCCCGAACGTGTGTCCCTGCCCGATATTGACGTCGACTTCGATCCGGACGGACGCCTCAGCGTGATCGATTATTGCGGCGAAAAGTATGGCCGCGACA
Source organism: Parabacteroides merdae (assembly GCA_963623245.1). Taxonomy (GTDB): domain Bacteria; phylum Actinomycetota; class Actinomycetes; order Actinomycetales; family Bifidobacteriaceae; genus Bifidobacterium. The sequence continues at coordinate 2,967 of CAVFKU010000016.1, read as the reverse complement.
AGGTCGCCCAGTGCGTGATCTACGGTGTTATCAAAACCAAGCAGGCTCTAAAAGATTCCGCCCGCATCATGGGATACGAGTTCTCGATGGGCGAGCGGGTCACCAAGGCGCTTCCACCCAGCAAGAACGGCAAGGACGCTAGCCTTAAAGAGATTTTCGACCCCACGTCGAGCCATTTCGCCGAAGCGCGTGAATTCCGCGAACTCTATGAGGCGGACCATGACGCGCATCAGATCATCGACAAGGCGAAAACCATCGAAGGGCTGATTCGTCAGACCGGTGTGCACGCCTGTGCGACCATCATGGGCAGCGAGCCCATCACCGACACCTCGCCGCTTCTGGAGCGCGTGGATGGCACTGTCACCACCACTTTTGAATATCACACCTGCGAAACGCTCGGCTTGGTCAAGATGGACTTCCTTGGCTTGTCTAACTTGACAATCATTCAGGACACATTGAAGAACATCGTCGCCAATGGCAAGGAGGCGGTGGATTACACCAAGATTCCGCTGGATGACAAGGAAACCTACCAGCTGCTGGCGCGCGGCGACACGCTGGGTGTCTTCCAGCTCGATTCCGATGGCATGCGCTCGCTGCTTAAGTCACTCAAGCCTGATAATTTCAACGATATTTCCGCACTGATCGCGCTGTATCGTCCAGGTCCGATGGATATGGACTCGCATAATAACTACGCCAAGCGCAAAAATGGTTTGCAGAAGATTGAGCCGATTCACCCCGAGCTTGAAGAACCCTTGAAGCAGGTGCTTGATGAGACCTACGGCCTGATCGTCTATCAGGAGCAGGTGCAGTCCGCCGCGCGTATTCTTGCTGGCTATTCGCTGGGCAAGGCCGACGTGCTGCGCCGCGCCATGGGCAAGAAGAAACCTGAAGTGCTAGCCAAGGAGAAGATTCCGTTCTTTGAAGGCATGAAGGAACACGGCTATTCAGAAGAAGCTGCCCAAGCCGTGTGGGACGTGCTGGTGCCGTTCTCTGGTTACGCCTTCAACAAGGCGCATTCCGCGGCCTATGGTCTGATCTCCTATTGGACGGCTTACCTCAAGGCGCACTACCCAGTGGAGTTCATGGCCGCTCTATTGCAGGGCACTAAAAACAACAAGGATAAGACGGCTCTGTATTTGGGGGAGGCACGCCGCATGGGCATTCAGGTGCTTTCGCCGGATGTCAATGAATCTGTCTACGCCTATTCCGCCGTCGGTGACGTGGTGCGTTTCGGTCTCGGCGCTATTCGCAATGTGGGTGACAATCCCGTGGCGGACATTATTGCCGAACGCGGCAGCGAACGCGGCAAATTCGTCAATTTTATGGACTTTATTCGTCGCGTGCCGCTGGCTGTGCTCAACAAGCGACTGATTGAATCGCTAATCAAGGCCGGTGCCTTCGATTCGATTGACCCCAATCGCCGCGCTCTGTATCAGATTCATGAATCAGCCATGGATTCTGTGATTGGGCTGAAGCGTAAAGAGGCTGAAGGGCAGTTCGACCTGTTTGGCGACTCGGATGACGGCGGCGCCATGGGGGATGCAAATGTGAGTGTGCCTGACATGGAGGAGTGGGATAAGAAAACCAAGCTTAATTTTGAGCGCGAAATGCTCGGCTTGTATGTTTCCGACCATCCACTTTCAGGCATGGCGGCCGTGTTGGCAGGCTTGCGTGAAATATCGATTGCACAGCTGATTGATCGCGCTCCGACCATGTCGGATCGACAGCAGGTCACTATCGCTGGTCTAGTCACTGGTGTGGATAGGCGTGTTTCCAAAAAGGGCAACACGTGGGCCATCGTCACTGTCGAGGATCTGGAAAGCTCTATTCAATGCATGTTCTTCGGCAAGGTGTATGAGGCTTCGGCTGCCGACTTGGCTGTTGATCAGGTGGTGCAGATTCGCGGGCAAGTGGATTTGCGCGACGAAAGCGTGAGTTTGAGAGCCACTGAAATGCAGGTGCCAGCCTTGGAATCAGTGGATGAGCGGCCGGTAGTTATCGCTTTATCGCAAGCTGCACTTGACCAACGCAACATGATGCGCCTAGGGCAGGTGCTTACTAATCACCCAGGATATTGCGAAGTGAAGCTTGCTCTTATGGACGAGAAAGGCAATGCTCAAGTGATGACTTTTGGTGATCGTTTCCGCGTCAAGCGAGACACCAGTCTGTTTGCCGAATTGAAAACCCTGTTTGGTGCCAATTGCCTTCCCTCGGCTTAAGGGAAGGGGCACGACGCAAGTAGCGCGTTGCCGCCCCTTGAAGGGGCGGCAACAGTATAAATCAGCGCTGTTTTGCAGGGCGTTTGCGACGTAATGGCTTGAGCTCGAAGAGATCATCCGACTGCTGAGCAACCGCAGGGCTGTGCGTGACGATAATCACGCATTTGCCTTCATCATGCGCTAGCGAACGGAAAATCGCCATAATGTCATCTTGAGTAGCCATGTCGAGATTACCGGTCGGTTCGTCGGCCAAAATAACTTTCGGCTCGTAGCTCAATGCGCGGGCGATGGCCACGCGCTGCTGCTCGCCACCCGACAGGTGTAATATGCGCTCGTTGGCATATTCGCGCGGCAGCCTCACCTTATCTAGCAGGTCAGCAACCACTTCGCCTTTGGGGCGATCGAACTTACGGCCCGAAGCCTCCATTGACAGAATGATATTCTCTGCCACGCTTAGCGCAGGCAACAGGTTGAAGCTTTGAAAAATCACGCCGATGTCATGGCTGCGGAAATGGTATCGATTCAACGTTGCTAAATCCTTGCCATCATAGAGCACTTGGCCTTCGGTTGGGCAAGTTAAGCCTGACAGCAGAGAAAGCACTGTGGTTTTGCCCGCTCCAGAAGGTCCAGTGATGGCGGTGAGGGTGCCTGGGCGAAAGCCCCGACTTAAGTCGTTGACAACCTTCTTGCCACCTTTGGTGTAGGAGTAAGTGACATGGTCGAGTGCTAGGATGGGAGCAACTTCGTT